>JALVPS010000286.1 GCA_027031685.1 Gammaproteobacteria bacterium
CCGTTCACTAGGGTGCGGGCGTTGTCCTCGCCGCCGTCCACGTGCAGACAGTGGAAGCCGTCCGAGCGGTGGGTAATGGCCGCCACGTGCTCGCCGGGGCGGCCCAGCGTGGTCATGCGCTTGCTGATGACGATCTCGCGCCCATCGTCGGACCCGCCCTCGATGCGCAGGGTGGCCACGGCAGCCGCCATGTGGCGCTTGCCGTTCAGTCCGGAGTCCGAGGGCGCCTCGGTCGTGCCGTCGGCCTTGCGATAACGCAGCAGGTGGGTGCCGATGGTGATGAGGTCACCGTCCTCCAGGGCGTGCTGGGTGATCTTCTGCTTGTTGACGTAGGTGCCGTTGGTGCTGCCCAGATCCTGGATGAGGGCATCCGTGTCGATGGTGACGATCTTGGCGTGGTGGCTGCTCACTGCCAGGCTCTCGATGCGAATGTCGTTGTCCTCCACCCGGCCGATCGTGAGCACGTCCTTGTCGATGGGGATTTCCTCGAGGGTCTTACCCTCGGCAGTGAGAATGAGTTTGGCCGTCGTCATGGTCGTTGTCAGCTCTGTCAGAATAGGAATTCGAAGACCTTGCGGTACCAGTGTTGCGGCGGTGCCGGATAGGGCTTGAGGGGCCGCGCCAGGACCACCGAGATGTTGTCCCGCCCACCCTGCTCGTTGGCCAGCTTGACCAGCTGGTCGGCGATGGCCTGCAGGTTGGCCCGGTGGGCGCCGATCACCTCGGCGATCTGTTCGTCGGTCACCATGTCGTGCAATCCGTCCGAGCATAGCAGATAGATGTCGCCCGTTTTGGTAACTCCTTCATGAATATCGACGACCACTTCGTGATCAATGCCCAGGGCGCGTGTGACCAGGTTCTTGTTGAGGGATTCGTTGGCCTCCTGCTCAGTGTAGAAGCCGCGGCTGACCAGTTCCTGCAGCAGGGTGTGGTCCAGGGTGAGCAGCTCCAGCTGGCCGTCGCGGTAGCGGTACATGCGCGAGTCGCCCACGTGGGCCACGGTGATGCGGTTGTCGTAGAAGATGCCCAGCACGATGGTGGTGCCCATGCCGCGGTACTGCGGCTGGCTCTCCGAGGCCCTGACGATGGTGCGGTTGGCCTCAGCGATGGCGGCGCGCGCCAGCAGGCTCTCCTTCCTGTAGCCGGTCTTCTTGTCGAGCGTGCCCGGATGGATCTCGTTGAGGTGCTCGTGCAGGTAGTTGAGCACGGTGTTGACGGCGATGGCCGAGGCCACCTCGCCGCCCTGGTAACCGCCCATGCCGTCGGCCAGCACCACGGTGCCGAGCTCCAGCTCCTCACCGATGCTGTCCTCGTTCTGTTCGCGGATCTGTCCGGTATCCGTCCTGCCCGCGACTTCTAGTATGTCGGTAAGGTCCATGCGGGGGTCATCTGTCCAATGGCTCCATCGAGTCCTTGTGTCTGCCTGTCACTGGCTGGCCACGTCCGTCAGCCCTCGTGGCCGATGTGGGCGTACGGCGCACACGTGGCGCCTGATGGGGCCATTATTTCAGACCAGGCCACGGAAAAGAACCGGGTCGTAACAGGAGGAGGGCCGGCGTGGACAGGGCCGGCGACGCGTGGAATGCGGGTCGGGCACGGGGTGTTCACCGGCGGTTTTATAGCATGTTGCAAAGCATATCTGACACTGGCCGGGGCGACCTGCTGCCGGAACCGTTAACCGGTTCAAGGTTCGGGACAGACGGTGGCATGGACCGTCCTGCCACGGTCGCTCAGGCGATCTTCATCTGTACCGTGGGTGGCGAGCGGTACACGGCGCCGATGCCACCCTTGAGCACACGCGCGTCCAGCCCGTGGCGCTTGAGCAGGAAGGCAGCCGCCGAGCTGCGCCCGCCGGTGTCGCAGTAGCAGATGTAGCGCAGCTGGGGTTTGAGCACGCCGGCCTTGGCGCGCACGTAGTTGAGCGGCAGGTTGAAGGCGTTTTCCAGGTGGTCGTGCTTGAACTCGCTGGGTTGGCGCACGTCCAGCCACACGGCGCGGCGCCGCTTCACCAGCTGGGCCGCCTGCGGGTAGGTGATCCAGTCGATGACCGGCTCGCGCAGCAGGGCCATGAAGTCCTCCTTGGAGAGCCGCATGAGGGTGCCTTCCTCCACCATGCGCACGGTGGCATTGCGTGGCTGGCTGGAGAACAGGGCGTCCTCGCCGAAGAAGTCACCCGGCCCCAGCTCGGCCAGGATGGCGCCCTTGGGGCTGGCGGCGGTGACACGCGTGACCACGGCGCGTCCGCTGGCGAGCACGTAGAAGTAGTCGCCCGGTTCACCCTGGGCCACCACCACGTCGCCGCGTCCGAAGCGCACCGGCCTGAGGCGCTGGAACAGCTGCTGCAGGTTGACG
The DNA here is from genome assembly GCA_027031685.1 of Gammaproteobacteria bacterium. Classification (GTDB taxonomy): domain Bacteria; phylum Pseudomonadota; class Gammaproteobacteria; order UWMA-0217; family UWMA-0217; genus JALVPS01. The sequence continues at coordinate 2,353 of JALVPS010000286.1, forward strand.
GGCGGGATCTGGCGGAACACGGGACTGGCCAGCATGCGGCCCATCCAGTCGCCGGGGGCCAGGGCAGCCTGTTCGTTGATCTCCTCCACCACGTAGTTGGCCACCTGGTCCCAGGTGAGCATCATGTCGAGCGTCTTGCTCTCCACTTCCAGCACGGTCACATCGCTGGTGGTGCGCGCGGTGTGCTTGCGTGGCTGGTGGTGGGCCAGGGGATTGCGCGAGATCTCCGACCCGGCTGCCACCGTGTAGCATTCGCCGCTGCTGGAGGACACTTCCACCGAGCCGTCCAGCAGATAGACGTGGCGCTTGTCCACGTCGCCCTCGCGGAAGAGGTAGATGCCCTGCGGCGAGGTGCGGATCTTCACCTTTTCCAGCAGGGCCTCGAAGTTCTTCTTGCCCAGGGTGTTGATGGGCACGAGCTGGCTGATCTGGGCGCGGTAATACTGGGCGTTCATGGTGGCTTCACACTGGATTCCGGTTGTTGTTCTTGTGGTGCGGCATCCCGGCGGGCAGGGCGGGCTGCCGGGGGAGCATAGGACAGTCGTGCCACCGGCGACTGTGACCGCTGACGCGCATTGGCCATGACGCGGCGCGCGCCGCGGTGGCCACCCGACGTACGTCACTCCCGTGCCGTGACCGCCCCTCAGGAGCCGGGAATGGTCAGCGTCTGCCCCACGCGGATGCGGTCACCCTTGAGGCGGTTGCTGGCCTTGATCTTGACCAGCGGCACGCCGTAGCGTCGGCTGATCTGGCTCAGCGTCTCGCCCTTGCGCACACGGTGGACGTTGACCGCCACCACGGCCGGGGGGCGTTCGCTGAAGTTGAGTCCGGCGATGACGCTGGCCGCCTGGAGGGGCACGGCGAGCTGCACGGTGCGGTCGGCGGGCGTGATGCCGTGGCGGAAGGCGGCGTTCAGCCGCAGCAGTTCGTCCGGGTCGAGGCGGGCGTAGCGGGCCAGCTTCTCCAGCGAGATGCGGCCGCGCACGGGAAAGGTGGTGAAGTAGCGCCGATTGGGCACCGGGGCCGGTGTCACCTGGTAGGCCTCCGGATCGGCCACCAGGCTCAGCACGGCCAGGAAACGTGGCACGTAGTCACGCGTCTCGGCCGGCAGGTCCAGGTGCCAGAAGTCGGCCGGCTCGCCGCGCGCCTGGTTGCGCTCGATGGCCCGGCGCACGTTCTGCTCGCCGGTGTTGTAGGCGGCCAGTGCCAGCAGCCAGTCGCCATCGAAGACCTCTTTCAGGTGGCGCAGGTAGCGGGCCGCGGCGCGGGTGGAGGCGACCACGTCCAGCCGCTCGTCGTACCCGTGGTCCATGGCCAGGCCGAAGGTGGCGGCGGTGGACGGGATGAACTGCCACAGGCCGGCCGCCCCGCTGCGCGAGCGGGCGTCCACGATGTAGGCGCTCTCGATGAAGGGCAGCAAGGCCAGCTCGGGTGGCAGCTTCTCCGCCTCCAGCACCTGCAGGATGTGGTACAGGTAGGGGCGGGCGCGCTCGGTGACCTTGCGGAAGTAGGTGGGGTGGCGCGTGTAACGCTGTCGCTCGCGGGCGATGCGCGGCCGGTCGGGGTCGAAGCCCAACCGGTAGTTGCGGGCGATGTGCGTCCACACGTCGGGTGCGGGCCGCGTATCGGCCGCTGTCGGCACCTGCGCATTTAGATTATCCTTGCCCATGAGTGGTGGGCTGGTCGGCGGGGGCACGAAACTGAGCGGCCGCTCGGCGCGGGGCTGGGGACCGGTGCTGGCACAACCCGACAGCAGGGCCACACCCAGCAGCAGGACGAGCAGGAGCGGTGGCGCATGAGCGGGGCGGGCTGGTGTCATTATCTTGTCGCAAATCCGATCCGTTGTTGTTGCGCCAAATATACAGAAAATCGGTGTCGCCTGCCGTTGTGGCGGTGATATCCTGTCCATCGACGACCTGAGGTGCTTTTTTGCGACAGCATTCGAACAGGCGCGTGATGGAAGCGTTCCGCCACTACCTGAGCGTGTGGTACGCCTCGGGCGCGGGTCGGAGCTTCGCGCGCAGCGTGGGTGACGCCCTGCATCCCTGGCTGCAGGGCATCTTCGGCTACCACGCGGTGCAGGTGGGGGCGATGCCCGGCGCGTCACTGCTGGAGGGCTCGCGCATCAACCACCGCGTGATCACCGACGAAGGGCCGGGCGGCGACCTGCGCTGCCGGGCCGAGGCGTTGCCCTTCGATGCCGACTCGGTGGACCTGCTGGTCATGCCGCACGGGCTGGAGGTGGCGAGCGATGTGCATGCCGTGCTGCGCGAGGCCGAGCGCGTGCTGGTGCCCGAGGGCTATCTGATCCTGCTGGGCCTGGACGCCTGGACGCTGTGGGGACTGGCGCAGCGCTTTCGCGGCCGGCGCTATCCACTGCACTCCCAGGGCCGCATCCG
>JALVPS010000287.1 GCA_027031685.1 Gammaproteobacteria bacterium
GCCCCGGCGCGGTGGGCGGCCAGTTCAGCGCCATGGAGGCCTGGGGCATCCCGGCCCTCAACACCCTCATCCTGCTCACCTCCGGCGCCACCATCACCTGGGCCCACTGGGGGCTGAAGGAGAACCGCCGCAGCCACCTGATCCTGGGCCTGCTGGTCACCATCCTGCTGGGCGTCACCTTTCTCAGCCTGCAGGCTTACGAGTACCGCCATGCCTGGCACGAGATGAACCTCACCCTGGGCAGCGGGATCTATGGCTCCACCTTCTACATGCTCACCGGCTTCCACGGTCTGCACGTCACCATCGGCGCCATCATGCTGACCGTGATGCTCATTCGCGCCCTGCGCGGCCACTTCACGCCCAAGAACCACTTCGCCTTCGAGGCGGCCGCCTGGTACTGGCACTTCGTGGACGTGGTCTGGCTGGGCCTGTTCATCTTCGTCTACTGGCTGTGAGCCAGGCGCAGGGAGGCGGGGGCGGCCCGGTGCCGCCCCCGCGCCGTGTTCAGTGGGGCGGGAAGGGCGGATGCGGCTCGATATAACCCAGATACCAGGCACCCATGAGGATCAGGAAGGCCGCGATCGACAGGCTGATGCGCACAGTGAGTGCCTTTACGGTGCGGTTGGAGCGGCCCTTGTCCTTGACCAGATAGAACATGGCCGAGGCGAGGCTGCCCACGATGACGATGAGCAGGGCGAGAATGACGAGCTTGATGGCCATGGGAGGGCGTCCTGTGGCGAAGGGGGGATGGCCATTATAGCCCAGCCCCGGAGCGCGACCGGCGTGCTGCTGCGCCGCCTGGCGGGCTGGCTGTTCGTGGGGGCGGTGTTCGCCGGCCTGTGTGGCCTGGGCCTGTGGCAGTTGCAGCGCGCTGCGGAAAAGCGCGCCATCGAGGCGGAGCGCGCCGCCGCCGGTCGGGCCGCACCCGTGGCCCTGCCCCTCGACCGCACCGACTACCGTGCCCTGCGCTTCCGGCCCGTGACCGTGGCGGGCCGTTACGACGCGGCGCGCCAGCTCCTGCTGGACAACCAGGTGCGCGACGGGCGGGTCGGCTACAGCGTGCTCACGCCGCTGGTGCTGGCCGACGGGCGCGCCGTGCTGGTGGACCGCGGCTGGGTGGCGCAGGGCCTGACCCGCGCCCTGCTGCCGGACCCGACCGTGGCGCAGCCCGTGGATGCCGTGCGCGGCCGCGTGTACGTACCCTTCGCCGGCGGGCTGCGGCTGGGGGCGGTCAGCGACGGCGCCGGCTGGCCGCGGGTGGTGCAGTACCTGGACTTCGCCGCCCTGGGTGCGCTGGTGGGCCGCCCGCTGCTGCCGCTGGTGCTGCGCCTCGACCCCGCCGAGCCGAACGGCTACCGGCGCGACTGGCCCGCCCCCGGCCTCTCCCACCAGCGCCATCTGGCCTACGCCGCGCAGTGGTTCGGCCTGGCCCTGGCCTGGCTGGCCCTCAGTTTCTACTACAAGCGAGTGCACAAGAGACCATGACGACCGAAACCCTGACCGGCGCGGAGGACGTGGTGTCCGCCCGCAGCCCGTGGCGGGGCCGGCTGGTGATGCTGGGCCTGTTCGCCGCCTTCCTGGGCCCGCTGGGGCTGGCCGCCTACCTGTATGCCCATCTGGACGTGTGGCAGCCGGCCGAACGGGTCAATCACGGCGAGCTGCTGCTGCCCACCCGGCCGCTGCCCCTGCTGGTGGCCGAGGACGAGGCCGGCCGGCCGGTGACCCTGGAACGTCTGCGCGGACGCTGGACCTATGTGTACGTGGCCCAGGGCCCCTGCGACCTGTACTGCCAGGCGGCCCTGTTCAAGCTGCGCCAGGGGCGGGCCCTGCTGGGGCGTGACCTGACCCGCGTGCGGCTGGTGTATCTGGCCCTGGATGAGGCGGCCGCCAACAGCCTGGCGTGGCTGCGGCCCGACCATCCGGCCCTGTTGGGGGCGCGCGTGCCGGCGGCGCGGGCCGACGCGCAGCAGGCCGCCTTCGGCGACGACAGCCCGGGTTACATCTATCTGCTCGATCCGCACGGCAATCTGGTGCTGCGCTACGGGCGCGACGCGCGGACCAAGGGCATGCTCAAGGACATCCACCGCCTGCTGAAGGTGTCCAGCATTGGCTGAGGGGCAGGGCATGACGGGTGGCTTCCGCTGGCTGGCGCGGCTGACCGCCGTGCTGGCCCTGTGCGTGGTCATGCTGGGCGCTTACGTGCGCCTGTCGGACGCCGGTCTGGGCTGTCCCGACTGGCCCGGCTGCTACGGCCGGCTGGTGGTGCCCGAGCACCCGGGCGAGGTGGCGCCGGCCTACAGCGGGCGCGCGCTGGAGCCGCACAAGGCCTGGAAGGAGATGGGGCACCGCTATTTCGCCGGCACCCTGGGGCTGTTCATCCTGGCCCTGGCGGTGATCGCTTGGCGCCACCGGCGCCGCCCCGGCCAGCCGGTGGTGCTGCCGCTGCTGCTGGTGGGGCTGGTGGTCTTCCAGGCCCTGCTGGGCATGTGGACGGTGACGCTGCAGCTCAAGCCGGTCGTGGTCATGGCGCATCTGCTGGGCGGCATGGCCACCTTGGCCGGGCTGTGGTGGCTGGTGTTGCGCTCCATCCGCTGGCGGCCGGACGCGCCGGCCGAGGCGCTGGCCTGGCGCGGCTTCGCCCTGCTGGGCCTGCTGCTGGTCATCGCCCAGATCGCCCTGGGCGGCTGGACCAGCGCCAACTACGCCGCGCTGGCCTGCCCGGACTTCCCCGTCTGCCAAGGCAGCTGGTGGCCGCCCATGGACTTCCGCGAGGCCTTCGTACTGTGGCGCGGCACGGGCATCAACTACGAGTTCGGCGTGCTGGACAACCCGGCGCGCACCGCCATCCACGTGACGCACCGCCTGGGCGCGCTCACCGTGGCCATCTACGTGGGGCTGCTGGCCTTCTTCCTGCTGCGCTGGGGCAACGCCGCGCGCGTGCGGCGCGCCGCGGCCGTGGTGGCCCTGCTGCTGGTGGTGCAGCTCGGGCTGGGCATCTCCAACGTGGTGTTCCGCCTGCCGCTGCCGGTGGCGGTGGCGCACAACGGGGGCGCGGCCCTGCTGCTGCTGGCCCTGCTGACGACCTTCTTCCTGACCAGAAATCCGCGCCGCCTGGCGGCGCAGGGGGGTGACGACCATGCCGACTGACACGATTTCCCTGCAACCGGCCACCGTGGGCGAACGGCTCGCCTGCTACTGGCAGCTGTGCAAGCCCAACGTGGTGGCCCTGATGGTGTTCACCGCCTGGGTGGGCATGCTGCTGGCCAGCCCGGACGCCTTCCCGCTGCGGGCCTTCGTGTTCGGCACCCTGGGCATTGCCCTCATGGCCGGCTCGGCGGCGGCCATCAACCAGGTGGTGGACCGCCACGTGGACGCGCGCATGCTGCGCACCCGGGGGCGGCCCATCCCGCAGGGCCAGCTGGCGCCGCGCCACTGCGTGCTGTTCGCCCTGGTGATGGGCGTCGTCGGCTTCGCCGTGCTGTGGAGTGGCGTGAACCGGCTCACCGCCGTGCTCACGCTGCTGTCGCTTGTGGGCTACGCGCTGGTCTACACCCTGTGGCTCAAGCGCGCCACGCCGCAGAACATCGTCATCGGCGGCGCCGCCGGCGCCACCCCTCCGCTGCTGGGCTGGACCGCCGTCACCGGCCAGGTGGACCCCTACGCCCTGGTGCTGTTCCTCATCATCTTCACCTGGACGCCGCCCCACTTCTGGGCGCTGGCCATCTACCGCAAGGCCGACTACGCCAAGGCCAACATTCCCATGCTGCCGGTGACGCACGGCGACGAGCACACGCGGCTGCAGATCCTGCTCTACACGGTGCTGCTGGTGGTGGTCACGCTGCTACCCTTCCTGCTGGGCGTGAACGGGGTGGTCTACGCGATCGGCGCCCTGCTGCTGGGGGCCGGCTTCCTCTACCACGCGCTGATGATGATCTACACGCGCCGCCGCCGCTGGGCCATAAAAACGTTCGTCTATTCAATCGTTTATCTGTTCGCCCTGTTCGCCTTCCTGCTTTTCGACCGCTTTCTGCCCCTGCTGCTGGAGCGGATCCCGGTCGTTTTCTGAACTTTGCGGGGCCGGCCGCCGGTCCCGCCCGCTCCCTTGATTTTTGGCCGTCGTACTGTATGCTCTGCCGTCCGCGCTCGCCGCGGACATCTTGTCCTGTGCATGTTTCAGAGCAGTTTGGGAGTGAACCATGGCCGTCGCAGCGACCTCGGTAAGTCAGCAGTACAACTATGAAATAATTAGAAAATTCGCCATCGCCGCCATCCTGTGGGCGCTTTTCGGCATGAGTGTCGGCGTCTACATCGCTTCCGAGCTGGCCTGGCCGTTCCTGAACTTCGACAACCCCTACATCACCTTCGGCCGCTTCCGGCCGGTGCACACCACCAGCGTCATCTTCGGCTTCGGCGGCAACGCCCTGTTCGCCACCTCGTACTATGTGGTGCAGCGCACCTGCCAGGCGCGCCTGCCGAGCGACCTGCTGGCCAAGTTCACCTTCTGGGGCTGGAATGCGGCCCTGGTGCTGGGCGTGATCAGCTACATGGCGGGCATCACGCAGTCGCGCGAATACGCCGAGTTCGAGTGGCCCATCGATATCCTCATCACCGTGGTGTGGGTCACCTACTTCTGGCTCTACCTGCAGACCCTGCGCCGCCGCTCCCAGCCGCACATCTACGTGGCCAACTGGTTCTATATGGCCTTCATCCTAGCCACCGCCCTGCTGCACATCTTCAACAACCTGGCCGTGCCGGTGAGCCTGTTCAGCCTCAAGTCCTACAGCCTGTTCTCCGGCGTGCAGGACGCCATGACCCAGTGGTGGTACGGCCACAACGCGGTGGGCTTCTTCCTGACCGCCGCCTTCCTGGGCATGATGTACTACTTCGTGCCCAAGCAGGCCGGCCGGCCGGTGTACTCCTACCGGCTGTCCATCGTCCACTTCTGGGCGCTGATCTTCCTGTACATGTGGGTGGGCACGCACCACCTGCACTGGACCGCTATCCCCGACTGGACCTCTACCCTGGCGGCCACCTTCTCCATCCTGCTGCTCATGCCCTCCTGGGGCGGCATGATCAACGGCATCATGACCCTGTCCGGGGCGTGGGACAAACTGCGCACCGACCCCATCATGATGTTCCTCATCACGGCCCTGTCCTTTTACGGCATGTCCACCTTCGAGGGACCGATGATGGCGCTCAAGAGCGTGAACGCCCTGTCCCACTACACCGACTGGACGGTGGGCCACGTGCATTCCGGCGCCCTGGGCTGGGTGGCCATGGTCAGCTTCGGCTCGCTGTATCACATGGTGCCGCGTCTGTATGACACCAAGCTCTACAGCACGCGCCTGGTGTACGTGCACTTCTTCCTGGCCACCATCGGCATCGTGCTCTACATCACCGCCATGTGGGTGTCCGGCATCGGCCAGGGCCTCATGCTGCGGGCCTTCGACGACTACGGCAACCTGGCCTACACCTTCGTCGAGACGGTGGCCTTCATGCACTGGCCGCTGGTGGCGCGGGCCGTGGGGGGCGCCTTCTTCGTCGCCGGCGTGGTTGTCATGGCCTACAACATCGGCATGACCATCCTCACCGCCCGCCGCGAGGCCGCCGCCCTGGAGGCCAAGATCGCCGCCAAGCTGGCCAAGGCCGGACTGTAACGGAGCACCGTCATGATCAAGCACGAAAGCATCGAAACGAACATCGGCCTGCTGATCATCCTGTCGCTGCTGGCCATGGGCATCGGCGGGCTGGTGGAGATCGTGCCCCTGTTCTACATCAACGACACGGTGGAGAAGGTGGACGGGGTGCGGCCCTACACGCCCCTGGAGCTGCGCGGCCGTGACATCTACCAGCGGGAGGGCTGCTACCTGTGCCACTCGCAGATGGTGCGTCCGTTCCGCGACGAGGACCTGCGCTACGGCCACTACTCGCTGGCGGCCGAGTCGCAGTACGACCACCCCTTCCAGTGGGGCTCCAAGCGCACCGGGCCGGATCTGGCGCGGGTGGGTGGCAAGTATTCCAACGAGTGGCACGTGCAGCACCTGATCGCGCCGCGCTCGGTGGTGCCCGAGTCCATCATGCCCAACTACCCGTGGCTGGCGAAGAACGAGCTGCGCTATGCGGACATCGCCGCCCGCATGCGCGCCCTGAAGCGCACCGGCGTGCCCTATTCCGAGACGCCCGAGGAGTACGAGGCCAACGTCAAGAAGTTCGGCAAGGAAGTGGCCGACATGCTGGAGATCAACCACGCCGAGCGGAATCTCATCCGCCAGGCGGAGGCCGGCAACTACGACGGTGACCCCTCCAGACTCACCGAGATGGACGCCCTGGTCGCCTATCTGCAGATGCTGGGCACCCTGGTGGACTTCAGCAAGTATGACGAAGGCTATTTTGCCCAATTCCGCTGATGGCCCGTCCGCGGCGGGTGCGTGACCATGTTCGCTAAGGCGTGGGCGTGGATGACCGACCTGGGCAACAGCAAGGTGCTGGCCCTGCTCATCTTCATGCCCCTGTTCCTGGCCATCGTGGCCTGGGTGTACGGCAACCGCCGGCGCAGCGAACGGCTGGAATCCTACAAGTACATGCCCTTCCTGGACGAGGAGCCGGAGGGGGACCAGAAAGGTGAACTGAAATGAAGCAGTCCGAACATCACAAGCAGGCCGTTCAGACCACCGGGCATGCCTGGGACGGCGACATCCAGGAATACAATAATCCGCTGCCGCGCTGGTGGGTGTGGACCTTCTTCGGCACGGTGGTGTTCGCTGTGGTGTACTGGCTCATCTACCCCGCCTGGCCGGTGGGCAAGAGCTACACCAAGGGGCTGTTCAACACCATCACCTTCCAGACCCGCGACGGTCAGGAGGTGACCACCCACTGGAACACCCGCTCCCGCTTCATCGCCGACATGCAGCGTGGCGAGGCGGCTGTCAAGCAGCGCGAGTACCTCGAGAAGATCGGCCAGTCCTCCTACCAGGACATCGTCAACGACCCCGACAAGATGGGCTTTGTGCTGTCCATGTCCAAGGTGTTGTTCGCCGACAACTGTGCCGCCTGTCACGGCGCCGGCGCGCAGGGCAAGATCGGCCTGTTCCCCAACCTGGTGGACGACGACTGGCTGTGGGGCGGCACCTTCGAGGACATCCACCAGACCATCGCCAACGGCCGGTTGGGCTTCATGCCGCCCTTCCGCGATACCTTCAGCGCCGAGGATCTGCGCGCCCTGGCGGCCTTCGTGCTAAGCCTGAGCGGCATCACCGACGGGCACGACGCGGCCCGCGTGGCCCGCGGCCGGGAGATCTTCACCGGCGAGGAGGGCGGCTGCTACTACTGCCACGGCAAGGACGCGCGCGGCATGAAGTCGCAGGGCTCGGCCAACCTCACCGACAAGATCTGGACCGTGGCCGACGTGCCCGGCGCGCCCACCTACGAGGCCAAGCTGCAGGCCGTGGAGGAGGTCATCCAGAACGGCATCAACCGCCGCATGCCGGCCTGGAAGGGGCGTCTGTCGGAGGAGCAGATCAAGCTCCTCACCGTGTACATCCACCAGCTGGGCGGAGGCCAGTGAGCGCCGCCACGCGCGCCGCCCCCATGCCCCGTCCACCGATCGCCGCCGTCGGCAAGGTCTGGCGCGCACGGCCATGACCACGACCACCGACGCTGGCCGGGTGCGGATTTATCCGCGCTCGGTCAGCGGCAAGTTCCGTCGCCTCAAGTACGCCGTCCTGGCCATCGCCTATCTGGTGTACTACGGGCTGCCCTGGCTGCCCTGGCACCGTGCCACCGGCCCCGACCAGGCGGTGCTGTTCGACATCGTCGGCCGCAAGTACTACCTGTTCGACCTGGTGGTGCAGCCGCAGCAGATCTTCTGGCTGGCCGGCTTCCTGGTGCTGGCCGCCATGCTGCTGTTCTTCGTCACCGGCATCGCCGGCCGGGTGTTCTGCGGCTTCTTCTGCTTCCAGACCCTGTGGACCGACCTGTTCATGCGCATCGAGTACTGGGTGCAGGGCGAGCGCCCGGCGCGCATCCGCCTCGACCAGCAGCCCTGGGGGCCGGAGAAGCTGCGCAAGAAGGGCCTGACCTGGCTGCTGTGGTTCCTGGTGGCCTTCTGGACGGCCATCACCTTCACCCTGTACTGGGGGGAGGCCGGCACGCTGCTGCGCGAGTTCTTCACCGGCACCGCGCCGGCGGCCATGTACATCACCACCGGCATCCTCACCTTCACCACCTTCACCATGGCCGGCCTGGCGCGCGAGCAGGTGTGCACGCACATGTGCCCCTATTCGCGCTTCCAGGCGGCCATGTTCGACAAGGACACCAAGCTGGTCACCTATGACCTGCGCCGCGGCGAGGGTGAGCAGGGCCGCAGCAAGGTGCGCAAGGGCCTCAAGACCCTGGAGGAACGCCACGCGGCGGGGGTGGGGGACTGCATCGACTGCGGCTACTGTGTGCAGGTCTGCCCGACGGGCATCGACATCCGCAACGGCCTGCAAGTGCAGTGCATCCACTGCGGGCTGTGCATCGACGCCTGCAACACCATCATGGACAACATGGGTTGGCCGCGCGGCCTGATCCGCTTCAGCTCGGCGCGCGAACAGGAGGGCGGCAAGGCGCGCCTGTTTAAGCTCAAGACGGTGGGCTACGGCCTGTCCATCCTGGTGGTCACCGTGCTGCTGTTCTGGAGCGTCTCCCACCAGGGCGAGATCGACACCGCCGTGCGCCAGATCCGCCAGCCGCTGTACGTGCTGCTGTCGGACGGCAGCATCCAGAACAGCTACCAGATCAAGCTGAGCAACCTCACCAGCGAGACCCACCACTACAGCCTGCGCATCAAGGACCTGCCCGGCGCGCAGCTCGACGTGGGCCACTTCCGCACGGTGGAGCTCAAGCCCTTGAAGCACCTCACCCTGCTGGTCAAGGTGCGCACGTCGCAGCCGCCGCCGGGCGCCGCGCGCATCCAGGACTTCGAGTTCGAGGTCGTCAACCGCGACACGGGAGCAGTCGCCGCCATCGTGCCGGCCCGTTTCTACCGACCGTGAGCCCGCTGGTCCTCTCGCTCGCCCTCATCCTGCTGCTCGAGGTGGGCGGCTTCCTGTTGCTGTACCGCCTGACGCGCTGGCCCGGCAAGCAGGTGGCCCTGCTGGTGGCGGTGGCCGGCCTGGTGGTGTACCTGCCGTGGGCCGTGCGCGGCTGGCAGGGGCTGGACCGCTTCGCCATCCACTTCGTGTTCATTGCCATGATCCCCTACGGGCTGGGCATCATCACCAGCACGGGGGAGGCGCGCCGTCGCCTGGAGGGCGAGGGCGGGCAGCGTCGCTGGTTCCACTGGGCGCCGGCCGCTATCGTGGCCTTCTTCCTCGTCCTGGCGGCGGTGGACGCGGTCATCATCACCCTCGCCGAGCAGGGCCTGCGCGGGCGCTGGGCGCGGCTGCTGCTGCCGCCGCCCAAGAGCGGGCGCGAGGTGGTGTCGCTGGAGCAGGGGGCCGTGTCGCACCCGTTCCAGGAGCGCGAAGAGGAATACAACGCCTGGCTGGCGCAGCGCCAGGCGCAGGCGCGGCGCGGCTGGCAGGTGCGCCGCGGCTGGCTGGGCCGGCCGGTGGCCGGCCGCGCCACGCCCTTCAAGCTGGTGGTGACGGACCGGGACGGCCGCCCGGTGGCCGGTGCCGAGGTGCGCGGCCGCTTCCTGCGCCCCTCGGACGCCAGCGCCGACTTCGACTTCACCCTGCCGGAGATCGCCCCCGGCACCTACCAGGCCGAACTGCGTATGCCGGCGGCGGGCCTGTGGTCGGTGGTCATCACCATCCGCCGCGGCGAGGACCTGCACGAGCTGCGCGGGCGCACGCGGGTGCACGATGCCGGCCCCTGACGCCACCCCGCCGGCGACCGAGGGGAGCACCTGCTTCCACTGCGGCCAGCCGGTGCCGCCCGAGGTGGATCTGCAGGTGGAGATCGACGGCCAGGCGCGCCCCATGTGCTGCGCCGGCTGCCAGGCCGTGGCCCAGGCCATCGTCGACAACCACCTGGAGGACTTCTACCGCCACCGCACCGAGGTGGCGCCCACGCCCGAGGCCCTCATCCCCGAGGCGCTGCGCGAGTTCGAGGTCTACGACAACCCGGCCCTGCAGCAGAGCTTCGTGCACCGCAAGGAGGGCGAGCTGCGCGAGGCCTCGCTCATCCTCGAGGGCATCGTCTGCGCCGCCTGCGTGTGGCTCAACGAGCGCCACGTGGGGCGCCTGCCGGGCGTGCACGCCTTCTACGTCAACTACGCCACCCACCGCGCCCAGGTGGTGTGGGACGACAGTCGCATCCACCTGAGCGACATCCTCAAGGCCATCAGCGCCATCGGCTACCGCGCCCACCCCTACGACCCGCAGCGCCAGGAGGCGGTGCAGAAAAAGGAGCGCAGCCGTATGCTGCGCCGCATCGGCATCGCCGGGGTGGGGGCCATGCAGGTGATGATGATGGCCGTGGCCATGTACCTGGGCGATTACCAGGGCATGGACGCCCACATCCGCAACCTGCTGCGCTGGGCCAGCCTGGCCGTCACCCTGCCGGTCATCGGCTACTCGGGGCAGGCCTTCTTCCTGTCCGCCTGGCGCGACCTGCGCCGCCGCCGGCTGGGCATGGACGTGCCGGTGGCCATCGCCCTGGGCTCGGCCTTTCTGGCCAGCGCCTGGCACACGGTGGTCGGCCGGGGCGAGGTCTATTTCGACTCGGTGACCATGTTCATCTTCTTCCTGCTCATCGGCCGCTTCCTGGAGATGACGGCCCGCCATCGCGCCGGTCAGGTGGCCGAGGAGCTGGTCAAGCTCATGCCCGCCGTGGCCCATCGCCAGGCCGAGGACGGCAGCCTGCAGGAGGTGCCGGTGGCCGAGCTGCGGCCCGGCGACCGGGTGGTGGTCAAGCCGGGCGAGCCGGTGCCGGCCGACGGCACCGTGCTGGCCGGGCGCAGCAGCGTGGACGAGTCCCTGCTCACCGGCGAGAGTCTGCCGGTGGACAAGGCGCCCGGCGCGTCGCTGGTGGGCGGCACGCTCAACGTGGCCTCGCCCCTCACCCTGCAAGTGGAGCGGGTGGGGCAGGACACGGTGCTGGCCGGCATCTCCCGCCTGCTGGAGCGCGCCCAGGAGGAAAAGCCGCAGATCGCCCGCCTGGCCAACCGGGTGGCGGGCTGGTTCGTGGCCGGCCTGCTGGCGGTGGCCGCCCTCGTGTTCGGCTGGTGGGCCTGGCAGACCGACGCCGGCGAGGCCTTCCGCATCACCCTGTCCGTGCTGGTGGTCACCTGCCCCTGCGCCCTGTCCCTGGCCACGCCGGTGGCCCTCACCGCCGCCACCGGCGCCCTCACGCGGGTGGGCATGCTCACCACCCGTGGTCACGCCCTGGAGACCCTGGCCCAGGCCACCGACATCGTGTTCGACAAGACCGGCACCCTCACCCGGGGACAGCTGCGTCTGGTGCGGGTGAGCACGGCCGAGGGCGTGGACGAGGGCGAGGCGCGCGACCTGGCCGCCGGGCTGGAGGCGCACAGCGCCCACCCCATCGCCCTGGCCCTGCGCGAGGGCGTCACGCCGCGCGCCCTGGAGGTGATCGAGGACGAGACCGGGCGCGGCGTGCTGGGGCGCGATGGCGAGCGCCTGCTGCGCATCGGCAGCCTGGACTGGGTGCGCGACTGGCACCCCGACTGGCGCGAGGAGGCCACGGATGGCACGCGCATCTACCTGGCCGACCGGGCGCGCGTGCTGGCCGTGTTCGAGCTGCGGGACGAGCTGCGCCCCGAGGCGCCGGCGGTGGTGCGCCGCTTCCGCGCCCAGGGCCTGCGCGTGCACCTGCTGAGCGGCGATGCCGAAGCGGCGGTGGCGCGCGTGGCCGGGGCGCTGGGCATCGACGACTGGCGCGCCCGCCAGCTGCCGGCCGACAAGCTGGCCTATGTCAAGGCCCTGCAGGGCGAGGGGCGGGTGGTGGCCATGGTCGGCGACGGCGTCAACGACGCCCCGGTGCTGGCTGCGGCGCAGGTGTCCATCGCCATGGGCGGCGGCGCCCACCTGGCCCAGGCCAGCGCCGACATGGTGCTGCTGTCCAACCACCTGGAGCGCATCCCGCGGGCAGTGGACAAGGCGCGCCAGACCCTGCGCATCATCCACCAGAACCTGACCTGGGCCATCGTCTATAATCTGGCGGCCCTGCCGCTGGCGGCGGCCGGCTACGTGCCGCCCTGGCTGGCGGCCATCGGCATGTCCGGCAGCTCCCTGCTGGTGGTGCTCAACGCCCTGCGCCTGCGCGAGCGGCGCCGGGACAGGGCGCCGCGCACGGCCCCCGCCACCGAAAGAGGTGTGTAGAGATGGACATCCTGTTCCTGCTGATCCCCATCGCGGTCATCCTGGCCGGGGTGGCCATCGCCTTCTTCATCTACACCGTGCGCAGCGGCCAGTACGACGACCTGGAGGGACCGAGCCATCGCATCCTCATGGACGACGACGACCCCATGATCCCGCGCTACGAGCCCAGGCGGCGTCGCTTGAAGCGCGACAAGTGATCCGGTAGATTGCGCCCACCCATCCCGCACGCGAGGACCGCCTCCATGAACACCTACAACATTGCCATGGGCATCATCGTGGCGCTCATCGTGGTGAGCTGGCTGAGCTTCTTCTCGGTCATCGTCGCCCACTGAGCCTGGCGCGCAGCCACAAGAAAACCGCCCGCGGGCGGTTTTCTTGTGGGCGACGGATC
The DNA here is from genome assembly GCA_027031685.1 of Gammaproteobacteria bacterium. Lineage (GTDB taxonomy): Bacteria > Pseudomonadota > Gammaproteobacteria > UWMA-0217 > UWMA-0217 > JALVPS01. The sequence goes on from JALVPS010000287.1 coordinate 12,721, forward strand.
AGCTTCAGGCGGCCGCGGCCATCGCGTTGCGCAGTTTCTTCAGGGCGTTCTTCTCCACCTGGCGGATGCGCTCGGCCGATACGCCGTACTCGCGCGCCAGGGTGTGCAGTGTGTCCTTCTGCTCGTTCAACCAGCGGCGCTCCACGATGTCGCGGCTGCGCGTGTCCAGGGTCTCTAGCGCCTGCTGCAGGCGCTCGTGATGGTGCGCCTCCCAGTCGCTCTCCTCCAGCAGCACCGACGGATCCTCCTCGTCGGCGTGGGTCAGGTAGGCCACTGGGGCCGTGTACGCCTGGTCCTCGTCGTCGTTCACCGGTGCGTCGAAACCGGCATCGCGCTGGGCCAGGCGGGACTCCATCTCCATCACTTCCTCAGGCTTCACGCCCAAATCGTCCGCCACTGCCTGCACCTCGGCCTGATTGAGCCAGCCCAGGCGTTTCTTGGCGCCGCGCAGGTTGAAAAACAGCTTGCGCTGCGCCTTGGTGGTGGCCACCTTCACGATGCGCCAGTTGCGCAGGATGTATTCGTGGATCTCGGCGCGGATCCAGTGCACGGCGAACGACACCAGCCGCACACCCACCTCCGGATCGAAGCGTTTGACGGCCTTCATCAGGCCGATGTTGCCCTCCTGAATCAGGTCGGCCAGCGGCAGGCCGTAACCCATGTAGCCCTTGGCAATCTTGTTCACGAAGCGCAGATTGTGCAGCACCAGCTTGCGGGCTGCATCCAGATCGCGCTCGCGGCGATAGCGCCGCGCCAGCTCGTATTCCTCTTCTTGACTCAGTACCGGCAGGCTGTTGGCGGCCTGCAGATAGGCATCCAGATTCCCTGCCGTGATCGGCGTATTCAGTTGTTTCGTTTGCAAGGCGTTGTTCATCCTGTGTGTCACCTCCCACCATGGATTTCGAGCGCCGGCCAGCGGCCTTGGCACTCGACTCGTTAGAGTGCTAACAGAGTGTAGAAGTTCCCTGTGTACAACTCCAGAACATGGATCAAGCAAACGCTTGTCGATGGCACTATGGTGACAGGCGTCGGCCGTCAGGCGCTGAGCTGCTGCGCCAGGGGGGG
>JALVPS010000288.1:0-4316 GCA_027031685.1 Gammaproteobacteria bacterium
CACCTGCTGCACCACTACCGCGAGCGCTTCCGCCACATCCTGGTGGACGAGTTCCAGGACACCAACACCCTGCAGTACGCCTGGCTGCGCCTGCTGGCGGGCGAGGCCAACCCGGTGTTCGCGGTGGGCGACGACGACCAGTCCATCTACGGCTGGCGCGGTGCCCGCGTGGAGCACATCCAGCGCTTCACGCGCGACTTCCCCAACGCCGAGCTGGTGCGGCTGGAGCAGAACTACCGCTCCACCGGCAACATCCTGGCCGCCGCCAACCACCTCATCGCCCACAACGAGGGGCGGCTGGGCAAGAACCTGTGGACCGAGGGCGGCGCCGGGGAGCCCATCCTGTTCTACACCGCCTTCGACGAGTTCGACGAGGCACGCTTCGTGGCCGAGCAGGTGCGGCGCTGGACCGAGCAGGGCCGGGCGCGCAGCGAGGTGGCCGTGCTCTACCGCTCCAACGCCCAGTCGCGGGTGTTCGAGGAGACCTTCATCGCCGAGCAGATCCCCTACCGCGTGTACGGCGGCCTGCGCTTCTTCGAGCGGGCGGAGATCAAGGACGCCCTGGCCTACCTGCGCCTGTCGCACAACCGCGCCGACGACACCAGCTTCGAGCGGGTGGTGAACCTGCCCACGCGCGGCATCGGCGCGCGCACCCTGGCGCAGATCCGCGAGGCCGCCGCGGCCGACGGCAGCAGCCTGTTCGACGCCGCCGCCCGGCTGGTGCAGAGCGGCGGCCTGTCCGGTCGGGCGCGCAATGCCGTGGGCGCCTTCCTCGAGCTGATCGACGCCCTGGCGGCGGTCACTGCCGACATGCCCCTGGGCGAGCGGGTGGCGGAGGTCATCGAGCGCAGCGGCCTGCGCGGCCACTACGGCAAGGAGAAGGGCGAGCGCGGCCGCTCGCGGCTGGAGAACCTGGACGAGCTGATCAACGCCGCGCGCAGCTTCCGCCTGGACCCGGAGCTGCAGGAGGGCATGAGCCCGCTGGAGGCCTTCCTCGCCCACGCCGCCCTGGAGGCCGGCGAGGCCCAGGCCGAGAGCTGGGAGGACTGCGTGCAGCTCATGACCCTGCACTCGGCCAAGGGGCTGGAGTTTCCGCTGGTGTTTCTGTGCGGCATGGAGGAAGGCCTGTTCCCCCACCAGATGTCCATGGACGAGCCGGGCCGCATCGAGGAGGAGCGCCGCCTGTGCTACGTGGGCATCACCCGCGCCCGCGAGCGGCTGGTGCTCACCTGCGCCGAGAAGCGTCGCCTGTACGGGGTGGAGCGCTACAACATGCCCTCCCAGTTCATCGGCGAGATCCCGGACGAGCTGCTGCAGGCGGTGCGGCCGCGCGCCGCTCGCCCCGTGCCGCCGCGGCGCGCCCCGGCACCGCCGGCCGGCCGCGCGTCGCTGGCCGGTGACGCGGCCCTGCCGCTGGGCACCCGGGTGCGCCATCCCCGCTTCGGCGAGGGGGTGGTGACCAACAGCGAGGGCCACGGCAGCAGTGCGCGGGTGGAGGTGAATTTCGAAGAAGAGGGCAGCAAGTGGCTGGTGCTGGCCTATGCCAGGCTGGAACGAATCTGACGCAGGCCGTTCAGGCGGCCGCGCCACGGCGCACTGACTCGGCCGCCCCCGCCGGCTGGCGGGTGTAGTGGCACAGCAGGTCCTTCCAGGTGAGGATGCCGAGCAGGGTGTCGTCGCCGTCCACCACGGGCAGGGAGCTGATCTGGTTGAACAGCATGTAGCGGGCCGCGATGTCGGCGGACTCATCCGGCCCCACGGTGATGGGGTGGCGGGTCATGATCTGGTGCACCGGCTTGCGCAGCAGGGCCTGGTCGCGGCGCGTCTCCGAGGGCGTGCCGAGGAAGGGGCTCAGCCAGCGCAGCACGTCGCGGTCGGAGAGGATGCCCACCACGCGGTGCGCTTTGTCCACCACCGGCAGGTGGTGGATGTTGGCCTGCTCCAGCAGGGTGCGGGCGAGCGACAGGTCGTCGTCCATCTCCACCGCGATGACGCGGCGGCGCATGAGTGCGGCGATTTCCATGGGGCGTCCTCCTTGACGACGGGCCGGCGGCCCGGGGCTTTTGATATTGAGAGCCTAGCCACGGGTGGGGTGGCGCGCCGTGAACGGGCGGCGGCTTCGGTGTAATCCGCCCGCTAACGAACATCACTCGAGCACAGGAGAAGCAGACATGAAGCGTCGTGAATTCATCAAGAAGGCCGGGGCCGGGTCCCTGCTGCTGGGCGGTGCCCTGGCGGCCGGTTGCCGGCAGGAAGGGGGCCAGGCAGGCAAGACGGTGTCCGGCGCGCCGGCCGTGCACACGCAGAAGACCATCCACTGGAAGATGGTCACCACCTGGCCCAAGAACTTCCCCGGCCTGGGCACGGGCGCCAACTTCCTCGCCCGCACCATCGAGGAGATGTCGGGTGGGCGCATCAAGGTGAAGGTGTACGGGGCCAAGGAGCTGGTGCCGGCCTTCGAGATCTTCGACGCCGTGGCGGAGGGCACCGCCGAGCTGGGCCACGGCTCGGCCTACTACTGGAAGGGCAAGAACCAGGCCCTGCAGTTCTTCTCCACCGTGCCCTTTGGCCTGACCGCCGACGAGATGAACGGCTGGCTGTACCACGGCGGCGGCATGGCGCTGTGGCGCGAGGCCTACGCGCCCTTCGGCCTGGTGCCCATGGCGGCCGGCAACACCGGCGTGCAGATGGCCGGCTGGTTCAACAAGGAGATCAACTCCCTGGACGACCTGAAGGGCCTGAAGATGCGCATCCCCGGCCTGGGGGGCGAGGTGCTCAAGCGGGCCGGCGGGGTGCCGGTCAACCTGCCCGGCGGCGAGCTGTTCACGGCCATGCAGTCCGGCACTATCGACGCCACCGAGTGGGTGGGGCCGTACAACGACCTGGCCTTCGGCTTCTACAAGGTGGCCAAGTACTACTACTACCCGGGCTGGCACGAGCCGGGCACCACCCTGGAGTGCTTCGTCAACCGCAAGGCCTGGGAGGCCCTGCCCAAGGACCTGCAGTCCATCGTGTGGAACGCCGCGCGCGTTGCCAATCAGGACATGTTCACCGAGTACATGGCGCACAATAACGACGCGCTGGAGAAGCTGGTCAACGAACACAAGGTGGACGTGCGGCGCCTGCCCGACGATGTGCTGGCCAAGCTGCGCAAGCTGTCCGAGGAGGTGGTGCAGGAGCTGGCCGGGAGCAGCCCGCAGGCCCGCAAGATCTACGAGTCCTTCGACCGCTTCCGGCGCGGTGTGGTGGCCTGGCAGCAGATCTCCGAGCGCGCCTACCTCGACGCGCGCGGCTGAACCGCCGGGAACAGCCCGCATTTTTCGTGCGCATTGTCACACAAATTTGCAATCCTTTTGCCGGCTAATCAATGAGTTGCGACATATTCTTTTCAATCTGCATTGATAGATGCGCATAACGTGCTAGGCTCGTGGCACGAATTGGGACGGTTGCTGCCATGGATGCGGCCCGTGCCAGGCCAGCGCCACGCCGCAAGGGGCGGTCGCTGGCCGTTTCGCATGCATCACCGAGCGATCACTCTTTGGAGACTGTCACGATGACGAACGACAAGCGCGGAGGATTCTCCGCATGGATTGGCCGGCGGCCGCTGGGCGTGGCTGCCGTGGTGATGGGCCTGTGGGCCCTGGGGCCGGTGGCCTGGGCCGTCGACGGCTGCCCCGCCGGCACGGCGCCGGGACCCAACCTGCTGGCCAATGGCGACTTTTCCGTGCAGCCGGCCGGGCCCGTGGCGGCGGGTGGCGACCTGGGTGGCTGGACCATTGGCGCGCCCTATCTGGGCGTGGGCCAGTACCCCGCCGACACCTCCATGAGTATCTGGAACGGTACGCTGGGCGCGCCCACCGACCTGGTGTACCAAACCCCCTTCCCGGGCGACGCCGCCAACGAGGTGCCAGCGGTGGGCAGCTGGCTGTACGTGAACGGCAACACGCTGGGCGCCTACGACATCCTCTCCCAGCCCCTCACCGGGCTCACGCCGGGGCAGCAATACGTCTTCTCCGGCTACGTGTCCAACGTCATCGCCCCGGGTCAGACCGGCCCCGTGCCACCCCAGCTGGTGCTGAAGGCCGGTGCCGACGCCAGCGTGGTGCAGACCGTGCCCCAGGAGGCCACCGAGGATGCCTGGCAGCGCATCGAGTTTGCCTTCACGCCTGCCGCCGGGGCCACCACCCTCACGGTGGCCCTGCGCGACGTGCAGACCGAGGTCTACGGTGACGACCTGGCCATCACCGCCCTCAGTGTGCACGCCTGCGCGCCGGTGGCGGGCGGCATCGGCAGCGACGCCCCCGCTGCTGGCCTGG
>JALVPS010000288.1:4326-4712 GCA_027031685.1 Gammaproteobacteria bacterium
CGGCCCCGTGACCCTGGCCGGCACCAATCCCGACCAGTTCGAGGTGACCGCCGACAGCTGCTCCAATACCACCCTGGCAGCGGGGGCCGAGTGCGCCGTGACGGTGGTCTTCAAGCCCACCGCCATGGGGCCGCAGTCCGCCACCCTGAACGTTCCCTCCGACGATCCGGACACCAATCCGCTCACCGTGCCCCTCGCGGGGACCGGCGAGGCGGCGCCCGGGGGTGACATCGCCACCGACACACCGGCCACGGGGCTGGACTTCGGCAGCCAGCAGGTGGGCACCGCCAGCGCCGCGCAGACCGTGACCATCAGCAACAACGGCGGCGCGGACCTCACCATCACCGGCCCCGTGACCCTGGCCGGCACCAATCCCGACCAGTTCG
>JALVPS010000289.1 GCA_027031685.1 Gammaproteobacteria bacterium
TGCGCGAGCTGGGCATCGAGTTCGACACCGAGCAGGAGCTGAATGCCGCCTTCGCCCGCTTCAAGGCGCTGGCGGACAAGAAGCACGAGATCTTCGACGAGGACCTGCAGGCGCTGGTGTCCGAGGCCAGCTCGGCCCTGGCCGAGGAGCGCTACAGGCTGGTGTCGCTGCACGTCTGTTCCGAGACCGGCGAGCGGCCGCGGGCGCGCATCACGCTCAGCATTGATGGCGAGGAGCGCAGCGCCGAGTCCGATGGCAGTGGGCCGGTGGACGCCTCCTTCCGCGCCATCGAGGTGCTGGCCCGGAGCGACAGCCAGCTGCTGCTCTATTCGGTGAACAACATCACCAGTGGCACCGACGCCCAGGGCGAGGTGACCGTGCGGCTGCAGAAGGACGGCTTCATCGTCAACGGCCAGGGCGCCGACACGGACATCGTCATTGCCTCGGTCAAGGCCTACCTGAACGCCCTCAACCGGCTGGTGTGTCCGGCCGAGCGGGCCCATCCCCAGCGCGGCGACGTGTAGGGGGGCCGTGGACGGCATGGGCGGGAGGCGCAGCGCGTGGACCGGCTGACACCGCGCCAGCGGCAGGTGCTGGCCTGGCTGGGCCTGCCACGCTGGGTGCCCCGTCAGGCCCCCACAGGGGCAGAGCCCGAGCCGGCGGCCCCGGCCCCCGCCGAGGTGGCCCCGCTGCCCGTTGCCGACGCCGCGCCAGCGGGTGGTGCGTCGCTGGCCGAGGTGGTGGCTGCCGCCGAGGAAGTGCCGGCCCTGGACTGGCCCGGGCTGCACGCGGCCATCGCCGCCTGCGAGCGCTGCGGCCTGTGCCGCGACCGCCAGCGGGCCGTGCCCGGGGAGGGCAACCGACAGGCCGAGCTGCTGGTGGTGGGCGAGGCCCCCGGTGCGGCCGACGAGCAGGCCGGGCGGCCCTTCGCCGGGCCCTCCGGCCGGCTGTTGGAGCGCATGCTGGCGGCCATCGAACTGTCCCGTGAGCAGGTCTGGCTCACCAACGCCGTCAAGTGCCGGCCGCCCGAGCAGCGCCGCCCGGCCGCGGAGGAGGTGGCTGCCTGCCGCCCCTGGCTGCAGCGGGAGCTGGCGCTGGTGGCGCCGCGCGCCGTGCTGGTGCTGGGCGGCGTGGCGGCGCAGTCGCTGCTGGCGCGTGACGAGCCGGTGAGTGAGCTGCGTGGCCGCCAGCGCCTGCCGGGGGATGGCGCCCCGCCGGTGGTGGTGAGCTGGCACCCGGCCTATCTGCTGCGCCGCCCCGCCGACAAGCGCGGTGCCTGGGCCGATCTCAAGCAGGTGATGGAGCTGCTGCGTGATGAGCGTCGCCCCTGATGCGTCGCCGCCCTTCCTGCGGCGCATGACGGAAGACGATCTGCCCCGCGTGCTGGCCATCGAGCGCGCCGCCTACGAGTTCCCCTGGTCCGAGACCATTTTCCGCGACTGCCTCAAGGTGGGCTACCCGGCCTGGCTGTATGTGGACGACGGCGTGGTGCACGGCTACGTGATCATGTCCGTGGGGGCGGGCGAGGGGCACCTGCTCAACCTGTGCGTGGACCCGGTCAGCCAGGGGCGTGGTATCGGCACCGTGCTGCTGTGCACCATGATCAAGATGGCGCGCATACTGCGTCTGAGTCGTCTGTTCCTGGAGGTGCGCGAATCCAACCGGCACGCGCAGCGGCTGTACCGCCGGCACGGTTTCAGAGAGGTGGGCAGGCGACGCCGGTACTATCCGGCGCGGGGCGGGCGCGAGGACGCGCTGGTGATGGCGCTGGCGCTGGAGAAGGGCAGGAAATAGCCGGGCCGCACGTGGCGACCCGGACGGCGGGAGAACGGATCAGCCGACTTTGCCCATCACCGAGAAGGTCTTGATGAAAGGGCCTGCCATGCGCGGGTCCTTGAGCATGGCGCCGTAGTCGCCCACCTTGAACTTGATCTTGCCGGTGGTGAAGGCCATGCCCAGGCCGGCCATGCCCGGCGGCTTGGACATCCACTTGCGCCACTGCGACTCCTTGGCGCGCAGGTCCCAGTTGAGGGATTCGCCGTTGTAGGCGCCGGCGGCCACGGCCTTGCCGTTCTCGATCACGATCACGCCACGTGGTTGGTCTTCATCGGGAAAGCCGTAGCCGATGGTGGAGTTGAAACCGATGCTGCCGAGGGCGCTGGTGAGTTCATCGTCCGCGTTCCAGGCATCTTTGTATGCTTCCATCCACTCGGCGGAAAAGAGATCGGCCATTGTTGTTTCCTCCTAATTTTTCGGGGTGGGTGAGTTCGTTACGGGAGAGTGCCGAAAAACCGTAACGTGTGCAACGTTGATCCATATATCAATCTGGCCACGCACGAGTGCGTGCTGGGTGCCACGGGCAGAAACCCGCTGTCAGAGCCTGTTGTGCGTGCCGTCGCACCAGGGTGGGTTGGCTGTGTGCTTGCACTGGCACAGGGCCACCTGCTTGCGCTCGGTGATCTCGAAGGCCAGGGGCTCGAAGCCGGTGCCTTGGTGGGAGCCGTCGCAGAACGGCTGGTTCTTGCTGCGCCCGCAGGCGCACCAGTAGTAGGTGCTGGGTTCCAGTTCCTGTACGGCGGGTTCACGGGCGGCGATGACGGGTTTGCTCATGGTTTCGCTCCTCTGCTTCGGTGGTGGCGGGCGGCCGCGCGCATGGCGACACTGCCTGCCCTGTGATAGGGTTATGGGTCCGTCGGCGCCCCTGCCGGCGGTGCATTGCCTCTAGCGGATGGTCGCCCGAGAGCAACGGTAGACAACCATAACATTACCATTGAACAAGAAGAATCCCGGGTCGGCCCGTGCGGGTCGGCCGGTTTTTTCTCCCCATCCCGCCCCCTGCCCGCCATCCGCCGGCGGGTCGTGAAATCGGTCGCCATGCCGCCGACCGCGTGCTGGCGGCACGTGCAAACAAACGGAAACGCGCATGAAAAAGGAAAAGATCAGGGTTTTGTTCGTCTGCATGGGAAACATCTGCCGCTCGCCCACCGCACAGGGGGTGTTTGCCAAGCAGGTGGCCCAGAGTGGCCTGAGCGATGTCATCGAGATCGACTCCGCCGGCACCCATGCCTACCACGTGGGCAAGGCGCCGGACCCGCGTGCCCAGCGCGCCGCCAAGCGCCGCGGCTACGACCTGAGCCGCCTGCGGGCGCGCAAGGTGCAGGGCGAGGACTGCTGCGCCTTCGACTACATCATTGTCATGGACGAGATGAATCTGCTGGACGTGCGATCCAACTGCCCCAAGGACTGCTGGGATCGCATCCGGCTGTTCATGGATTTCTCTCCCCAGGGGGGCGGTGAGGTGCCCGACCCCTACGGCGGTGAGTCGGCCGACTTCGAGCGGGTGCTGGATCTGGTGGAGCAGGCGGCGCGCGGCCTGCTGGCCCATATCCGCAGCACACACGGCCTCTGAGTCGGGCACGGCGTCCGGCAGGGCGCAGACTTGGCGCAAAGAGGCCCGCATTCGCGGGCCTCTTGCGTGAGGGGCTCAGCCCCCGGTGCCGGCCTTCTGGTCGGTGGGGGGCGGGGGAGGGGACGGCTCGTCCTCCGCTGCGGGGCGGATCACGGTGCGATCCACCGGTTCCTTGCGGACCTTGGCCGGTTTGTCGGCGGGCAGGTCGTTGTCAGCGGTGGGGCGTGGTGAGGCGTTGGGCGCGGCCTGTGTGGCGCTGCGCCTGGCTGCCGGTTTGGCCACAGGCTGCTCCGCGGGTTTCTCTGCGGGACTGGCCTGGGCCTGCCCGAGGGCTGCCGCCTCGCTCGGGGCGATCACGCTGCGGTCCTCCGGCGCCTTGCGGGCCCTGGCGGGCTTGGCCGATTGCTTCCCTTTCTGGGGCGCCGGGGCCGCTGTCTCCGGCTTTTCGGGTGTGGCCGCGGGGGGCTCCGTCTTACGGGCGGCGGGCGCCGCCTCGGGCTGGGTCGGCTTGGTCTGGGGCGTCGCCGGGGCCGGGCCCTTGGCCTCGCCCTGGGCGGCCTCGCGGCGGGCCTTCAGGGCCAGGGCCGCGGCGGTGGCCGGGTTGTCGGTGGCGAGTGGTTCGGCAGGCTTGGCCGGTGGCGGCGCGTCCTGGCCGGCGGCCGGTTTGATGTCCGGCTCGGCGGGGGCACGGGTGGCCTCGGCGGGTCGCTGTTCCTGACCGGCCTGGCCGCCGCGACGGCCACCTCGCCGGCGTCCGCCGCGACGGCTGCCGCGGCTGCCCTCGGCCCTGGTGCTCTCCGTCTTGGCCGACTCATTGGCGCCGCTTTCGGCATTGGCGTCCGCCGTCCTGCTACTGCCGCCCGGGGCCGGTTCGGCGGCCTGGTCGGCCTTCTCCTTGCCCTGGGGCGGGGCGCCGCTGTTCGTGGCCCTGTCAGCATTTTCCCTGCCCTGGGGGGCGGCAGCACTGGCGGCCTTGTCGCTCGTCTCCCTGCCCTTGGCCGTGACGCCGTTGGCGCCCTCTTTGTTGCGCTGCGCGCTCCCGCGGCTGCTGCGCCGGCGGTTGCCGCTGCTGCTGCGGCTGCGCTGGCCGCCCCGGCTGCGTCGCGTACCGGGCTTGCGCTGGCCGCCCCTGGCCTCACGGGCGGGTTTTGCCTCCGTGGGCGGTTCCTCTGCCACCTCGGCCTGCACGGTGGCGGTGCCGGTGCCGAACAGGCTCTTCCACAGGCGGACGAACAGACCGGGCTCCTCGAAGCGCGGGGCAGGGCGGGGCGGCTGCGGTTCGGTGG
>JALVPS010000290.1 GCA_027031685.1 Gammaproteobacteria bacterium
CAGTGGCGGCTGAACAAGGTGGAGGAGCGCCTGCACCTGCTGGAAGGCCTGCTCATCGCCTACCTGAACATCGACGAGGTCATCCGCATCATCCGCAGCGAGGACGAGCCGCGCCCGGTGCTCATGGCACGCTTCGGGCTCAGCGAGGTGCAGGCCGACTACGTGCTGGACACCAAGCTGCGCCAGCTGGCCCGCCTGGAGGAGATGAAGATCCGCGCCGAGCAGGAGGAACTGAGCGCCGAGCGGGCCGAGCTGCAGGCCCTGCTCGGCTCCGAGGCGCGCCTCAAGGCCCTCATCAAGCAGGAGATCCACCGGGATGCCGAGACCTACGGCGACCCGCGCCGCTCGCCGCTGGTGGAGCGCGCCCCGGCGCGGGCCCTGGACGCCAACGCGCTGCTGCCGGCCGAGCCCGTCACCGTGGTACTGTCGCAGAAGGGCTGGATACGCGCCGCCAAGGGGCACGAGGTGGACCCGGCGGGGCTCAGCTACAAGGCCGGCGACGGCTTCCTGGACGCGGCGCGCGGGCGCAGCAACCAGCCAGTGGTGGTGCTGGACTCCACCGGCCGCAGCTACACCCTGGCCACCCACACCCTGCCCTCTGCGCGCGGCCAGGGCGAGCCTCTGTCGGGGCGCCTGTCACCGCCGGACGGCGCCCGCTTCGTGGCCGTGCTCACCGGCAAGCCGGACGACCTGTTCCTGCTGGCCACCAGCTTCGGCTACGCCTTCCTGTGCCGCCTGGGCGACATGATGAGCCGCCAGCGCGGCGGCAAGGCCCTGCTCACCGTGCCGGAGGGGGCCGAAGTGCTGCACCCGCGCCCCGTGCCGGACCCCGGACGCGCGGCCATCGGCGCCGCCACATCGAGCGGCTACCTGCTGGTCACCGACGCCGCCGCCCTGCCGCAGATGGCCCGCGGCAAGGGCAACAAGCTCATCAACATCCCCGCCGCCCGCCTGCGGGCCGGTGAGGAACGGGTGGTGGACGTGGCCGTGCTGGGCGAGCGCGACGCCCTGGTGATCCACGCCGGCAAGCGCCACAAGACCATGAAGCCGGACGAATGGGCCGAATACCGCGGCGAGCGCGGCAAGCGCGGCCGCAAGCTGCCGCGCGGCTGGCAGAAGGTGGACCGGCTAGAAGTGGCAGTGCGCTGAGGGGCGAGCGGAGGGCCGGCCGCCACCGGCCGGCTACTGGCCGAGCAACCGCCGCGCCAGCAGGCTCTGCATGTTCCGGCGACCGTCGGCGATCAGGTAGACGTGGACTCGCTTCCCCATGACCCGGTAGATGATCCGGTAGGGCTTGAAGAAGACCTCCCGGTACTCCCGGATGCCCAGCGCGGCGAGCTCCGAGGGATGGTTGCCCCGCTCCGGGAACGTGTCCAGCCCGCGGATCGCCGCCTCGATCCGGTCGAGGACGTGGTCTGCCCTGTCCGGCTCGTCGTGGGAGCGGAGGTAATCGTCCAGCGCCTCGAGATCGTGCAGGGCGTCCTCGGTGAGCAGAACCCGGAAGCTCATCCGCCCCGGGGACGGCGCTTGCGCAGCTCGCGGAAGGCCTTGTCGGCGCTCACCACGCGCCCCGCCTCGATCTGCCGGTTGCCGAGCGCCAGGATCTTGAGCAGGGCCAGGGCCTCCTGGGTCTGCTCATAGCTCTCCACGTCCTGCAGCACCAGCCGTGCCTCCCCGTTCTGGGTGATGATCATGGGCTCGCGCCGCTCGTTGAGCTCGCGCACCACCTCCGCCGCGTGCGCCTTGAGGTAGCTGATGGGCTTGATCTGGATGGAATATTTCATGGCCGGACCCCTCTGCCGCAATGAGACTCAATTTAGACCAGATATGGACCCATCACAATCCGGCCCCGACGGGCGCGACCGACCGGAGCGCCACCACCGCATCCATCCCCGCCCGCCCCGCGTAGGAGGCTGGATCAGCCACGCCACCCAAAGGAGAACCCCCATGCGCCTGCGACTGACCGCCCTCGTCCTGTTCCTGCTGCTGGCCAGCCCCGCGGCCGCCGGGACGGCCGCCATCCACGCGGCGGAGATCGACCGCCCCATCGCCGCCGTGTACGACAGGCTCAAGGCCGCCCTGGAGGAGCACAAGCTGTTCGTGGTGTTCGAGGTGGACATCGGCGCCAATCTGGCCCGCTTCGCCAGGGGCTGGGGCGAGGACTACAACCGCAACCACCTGGACGGCATCCGCAGCCTGGTGTTCTGCAACGGCTGGTACGCCAACCAGGTGAGCAATCAGGACCCGGACGCCCTGGCCCTGTGCCCCCTCAAGCTCACCCTGGTGGAGAAGGACGGCCACACCCGCGCCCTGTACGTGTCCCCTGTGACGGTTACCGCCGGCAGCCCGGCCCGCCCCACCGCCCGCGAGCTGGAGCGGCGCATCCAGGCGTCCTTGACGGCAGCCGGCTTCCACTGAGCCAGGCCATCCGCGGCCCGATGTGACGCGGATGCCAACAAGCATTGCGGTCTCTTGAATTCCGCCTCGCTGCCCTTACCCTAGGGGGCTGGCTTGCAACCACCATGAGGGAGACATGCTGAGAATACTGCTGTTCCTGGCGACCAATGCGGCGATCCTCATCGTGCTGAGCGTCGTCTTCAAGCTGCTGGGCATCGAAAGCTACCTGGACGAGACCGGTGGGCTGGACCTGACCGCCGTGCTGATCGGCTCCGCCGTCATCGGCATGACCGGCTCGTTCATCTCGCTGGCCATGTCCAAGTGGATGGCCAAGCGCGCCATGGGCGTGCACGTCATCGAGCACCCCACCACGCCCACCGAGCAGTGGCTGGTGGAGACCGTGCGCCGCCTGGCCAGGAAGGCCGGCATCGGCATGCCCGAGGTGGGCATCTTCGACTCGCCCGATCCCAACGCCTTTGCCACCGGCATGAACCGCAACGACGCCCTGGTGGCGGTCAGCACCGGCCTGTTGCGCAACATGACCCAGGACGAGGTGGAGGCCGTGCTGGGCCACGAGATCGGCCACATCGCCAACGGCGACATGGTGACCATGAGCCTGCTGCAGGGCGTGGTGAACACCTTCGTCTACTTCCTGGCCACCGTCATCGGCCACGTGGTGGACCGCGTTGTGTTCCGCACCGAGGAAGGCCACGGCCCGGCCTACTTCATCGTGCAGATCGTGGCGCAGATCGTGCTGTCCATCCTGGCCAGCATCATCGTCATGTGGTTCTCGCGCTGGCGCGAGTTCCGCGCCGACGCCGCCGGCGCCCGCCTGGCCGGGCGGCACAAGATGATCGCCGCCCTGCAGCGCCTGGCCCAGGTGCACGAACCGGCCCAGATGCCGGCCGAGATGGCCGCCTTCGGCATCCGCGACGGCAAGCTGGCCGGCCTGTTCTCCAGCCATCCGCCCCTGGAAGAGCGCATCCGCCGGCTGCAACAGGCCGCCTGAGCCCGCCGGACCCCGCCGATCAGGCCCCGTTCCGCCTCGCGGAACGGGGCCTTTTTATATGGGCAGCTCATTCCCCCCGTAGCAAAACTGCCCAAAAACAAGCGTTTGATTGACAAAAATCATCCGTTTCCGCCTTTGCCTCCCCAACGCCTTGCACATCCCCTGGACATTGGTCTATAGGGTTGGAAGAGAATCCCGTCTTCCCACCGGGCCTTCGGGCGCGAGGCGGGAGAGGGAAGAAGCAGGATGGGACAGTGACAGTGGCTTCGTTCCGGGCAGTAGAGGGAACGCTGCAGGTGCTCAAGGACCTGTTGGGAGCCGCACTGTCCCGTACTGACGGCCTCGGTGGCCCGGAGCGGGACGTGCGCATTCTGGGCTATCGCGAGCTGAAAGATCCCAACCAGCCGGGCAGCGAATCGCTCGGCCTCTATCTGCACCGCATTTCGGTGGATCCCCTGGGCCGCAACCGGTATCTCCCCCCTTCCCGCGACGGCCTGCCACCGCAACCCGAGCTGCCGGTCAACCTGCATCTGCTGCTGATCGGCTGGACGCGCACCACCGGCCTGGAGGCCGCCCTGCTGGGCTGGGCCATGCAGTACATCGGTTCCGCGCTGGATCTGGACGCCTCCCACTACGGCGCGGTCGATCCCGAATGGAGCGAGCAGGAGCGCGTCCAGCTGCTCCCGGAGGAGCTGAGCACGGAGGATCTGCTGCGCATCTGGGACGGCATGCCGCGGGACTACATGCTGTCCACCCCTTACGTGGTCAAGACGCTGCGCCTGTCCCCGGCCGTGGAGGTCACGGCCGGGCCGCCGGTGAGGAGCGTCACGCATGTCCTGGAGCGGCGCGAATGAACCGCCGGGAGACCCATGTCCATCACGCCTGGGGCTGCCTCGACTGGCAGGAAGGCAGCGGCCTGCAGGGGGGCCATCCCCGCCCGCTTGCCGCCTTCGCCTTCGAGACGCGGCTCGAGGCGCCCGCCGACATGCAGGTGGTGGCACGTCCCGGCCACGGCCTGCTGTGGCGCGATCCGGGCCCGGCGAATGCGGCATCCGGTGGCTCGCCCCTGCATCCCGTGTTCCACCATGCGCCGCGCGCCGTCGACCTGCTTCCTCCCGACCTGCCGGCGCTGACCGTGGCTGGCACCGTTCACGAGCGGGAGGGCCGTTTCCTGCCGCGCCGTTTTCGGGTAACCCTTTCTCTCGGGGAGCGCCGAGCGCTGCGCCTGTTCCGCCACCCGGGCGCCGTGCACGTGGGCGCCGGCGGCAGCCTTTCCGGCCACCTGCGCCACCAGGATGGACAGCCGGCCCCCTGGTCGCTCCTCATGCTGACGGTCGTGCTGCCACCCACCACCGAGACACTCGTCTTCCACGCCCAGGCCGACCGGAACGGCGATTTTCTCATCCCCCTGCAGGGGTTGCCCCTGGCGCGACCCGCGGCAGCCGGCGGGGCCCTCCAGGCCACGCTGGATGTCCATTGCGATCTTTCCCTGCATGCCGACGCGCTGCCGGACCCCGATGCCGACGCCTTTCGGCCCGTGGCAGTGGGGTCCCCGGCCGACGGCCAGTTCCGGCAACCGCTGCCGCTGTCGATCGTGCCCGGCAACCATGTCCGCCTCACCACCCACGGCCGGGATCACCTGGCCCTGCGCCCGCCCCCCTGAGACAGGAGTCGATCATGCCCGAATACCTTGCGCCCGACGTCTACATCGAAGAAGTCAGTTTCCGCGCCCACGCCATCGAGGGCGTGGGCACCAGCGTGGCGGCCCTGGTCGGCCCCACCCGTATCGGCCCCACCGCGGGCACACCCGAACCGCTCACCAGCTACGCCGACTACCGGCGCATCTATGGCGATGAGGCCGACCTGCAATTCGGCGACAGCACTTCGCCCCGCCCCAACCACAGCGCCCTGGCGGCGCGCGCCTTCTTCGACAACGGGGGCAAGCAGCTCTATGTGGTGAGGGTATTCAATGGCGACGAGGCCGCCAGCCAGGCCAGGGCCGAGGCCGTGTCCAAGGCCATCGTTTTCCAGGCCCGCTTCCCTGGTGCGGCCGGCAACCTGACGCTGGACATCCACTGGCGGGACTTGGCGTCACTGTTGCGGCGCCGGACCGCGGCGGGACCACTCGGCGCCGGGGCCACCCTGTTCCTCGAGGCCGGCAACGTGCCGAAAGGGGCCCTGACGGGGAACACCGGCGTCCCCGATGGGGGCTTCCCCCTAGGCCGCCTGCGCGCCACCGTGCAGGAGGACGGCGGCGCTCTGAAAATCATCGGCGCCGAGCTCATCGACAAAAACGGGGCGCGCCATGTCCTGACCAGCGACCAGGGCGTCACGCTCGACGACAACGAACTGACGCCGACCAGCCCCGTATGGCGGGACATTGTCGCCCGGCGGGGCGATGACAGCGTACCGGACGACGGCACGCACGTGCTGCTGGCGTTTGCCGCGCCCACCGACCTGCGCCCCTTCATCGGCAGCAACCCGGGAGACAACCCCTGGGGGGAGGCCATCGTGCTGCACGGCACCCTGCAGTCGAACGGCACCCGGCTCCACATCGATGCGGCACGCAACAAAAGCGTCACCAGCGATCTGGACTTCGATCTCGCCGCCCTGGCGGCCACCCCCACGGGCGTGAGCCTGTACGAACACCCCCGCGCCCTGGATCTGGACGTGCTGGACGACCAGGGCGAGGTGCTGTTCAGCGCCGCCGGCATCGCCCTGGCCGCCAACACCCCCGATGCGCTGGACCAGCGCCTGCCCGCCGAGCCACGCCGCCGCCAGGACCGGCTCACCCAGCCGGTGGCCGCGACCCTCTCCCCCGCTGATGCCACGGACGCCGAAAAGACCCGCACCGAGCTGTTCGACGCCCTGTGGTCGCTGTTCGACGATGATGCCCTGCAACACCCCGACCCCCTGCTCGGGCCACGCTACCTGATCCGGCTGACGGGCGGCAGCGACGGTCTGGAGCCCCAGCCGCGCGACTACGCCGGCGAGGTGGACGAGCGGAACGGCAGCCGCGGTCTGGCCGCCCTGGAAGGGGTGGAAGACGTCAGCATCGTGCTCACACCGGCCGCCGCCGCCAGCGCCCGGGACATCCACCAGGCCGTGGTGCTGGAGGTGCAGAAGCACTGCCGCCGGCTGCGCTACCGCATCGGCCTGGTGGACAGCCGCCACGGCCAGACGCTAGCCGAGGTACAGGCCCTGCGCGACCAGTTCAGCGACGACCGCCTGGCCCTCTACTACCCCTGGGTGGTCATCAGCGACCCGCGCCCCGGCGGGGACGGCGGGCCGCTGGCGGTGCCACCCTCCGGCTTCCTGGCCGGGATCCTGGCGCGCACCGATGTGGAGCGCGGCGTACACAAGGCACCCGCCAACACCCCCGTGCTGGGCGCGCTGGACCTCGACCAGCACATCAACCGCTTCCAGCAGGAGCTGCTCAATCCGCGCGGTATCAACTGCCTGCGCCGTTTCCCCGGCCGCGGCATGCGGGTATGGGGGGCGCGCACCCTGTCCGGCGACCCGCAGTGGAAGTTTCTCAATGTGCGGCGTTACTTCCTGTTTCTGGAACGGTCCATTTACAAGGGCACGCAGTGGGCCGTGTTCGAACCCAACGGCGAGCGCCTGTGGGCCAGCGTGCGCAGCTCGGTGGAGGACTTCCTGTTCAACGAGTGGCGTGCTGGCCACCTGCTCGGCGACAGCCCGCGGCAGGCCTATTTCGTGCGCTGCGACCGCAGCACCATGACCCAGAACGACATCGACAATGGCCGGCTGGTGTGCGAAGTGGGCGTGGCGCCCCTGACCCCGGCCGAGTTCGTCGTCTTCCGCATCGGCCAGAAGACCGCCGATGCCTGAATGAAGCAGGAGAGCACCCATGGCCACATTCCGCGACACCCCATATTCCGCCTTCAACTTCCTGGTCGAGCTCGAGCCTGGCCAGGGGGAGGATGTCCGGGCCGGTTTTGCCGAGGTTTCCGGGCTCAACGCCGAACTCACGGTGGCCGAATACCGCGCCGGCAACGCCAAGACCAACTATGTCACCAAGGTGCCGGGCATCCACAAGGCCGGTGACGTGACCCTCAAGCGCGGCGTCATCGGCGCCAAGAACCTGTGGGACTGGCTGGACAAGGCACGCGCCGGCAAGCCGGAGGCCAAGCGCGAGATCACCATCCACCTGCTCAGCGAGGACCGCAGCGAGAAGGCGGTGAGCTGGAAACTGCGCGGCGCCATGCCCCTCAAGTGGACCGGCCCCAGCCTCAACGCCAAGGGGGGTGGCGACGTGGCCCTGGAGGAACTGGTGCTGGCCGTGGAGACCATCGAACAGGAATAGTCCCGCCATGTCCGCCCCCTTGCGCACCGCCGAGCGCATCGTCTTTCGCGACGATCCCGTGCCCCAGGCCGAGCCGGCGCTGGAGGTGGCCTTCATCGGCCATTGCCCCGGCCCGGCCCGCTGGCAGGCGCTACGCGACGATCCCCAGCGGGCAACCATCATGCGCGCTGCCGGCTGCGGTGCCGACCTCGACCGGCTGATCCGCCTGGCTCCCCGCGACGACTCACCCGACACGGCGGCGCTGCGTGCCCTGTACCGCGTGCCGGTGCCGGTGCACTCGCTGGGCGAATTCGAGGCCCTGTTCCCGCAGGCATCCCGTCGGCCACTGCGCCACGCCAGTCCCCTGAGCGGCGGACGCGCCTGGCTGCCCCAGGCCGTGCGCGACTTCTTCGTCGATGACGACCAGCCCCCCGTGCCACGCCGACTGTGGATCCTGCGCGTGCCCGAAACGAAGGGCAGCGCCGCCTTCCGACCCGACCCGGATCCGCGCCTGCCCGCCGAACGGGCCGGGGCGTGGGAGCGCGCCCTGCGCCTGCCGCGGCTCGGCCTGCTGGCCCTCCCCGACCTGGAGCGCCTGCTGTTGCCGTCCGCCTCCGAATGGCTGCCACCTGCCCCGCGCCCGGCCCCGGTGGCCGACTTCCTGCCCTGCGATACCCGCGCCACAGGCCCCAAACCCGCGCCGGACGAGACCTCGCCGCGACCAGCCGAGCCACCGCCCCCGCTGGCCCCCCTGCTGGCCGAAATGCTGGGCTGCCTGGCCCGCCGGCGGCCCGACCTGCAGCTGCTGCTCACCCTGCCGCCGGCCCGGCGGGACGATGGCCCCGGGCCAGCCCCCGCCGCCCTCGACGCGCTCGAAAGGCTGCGCTCGGGCGATGCGCCCGACCCGCTGCACCGTCTGCAACCCCTCTTCCCACCCCTGCGCCGTGCAGACGGGCGGCTCGTGTCGGCCAGCGGCCTCGTCGCCGGGCGCATCGCGGTCGTCACCCACCGCGCCGGGCCGTGGCGCTCGGTGGCGGGCCAGCCCCTTCCCGGGGCGCTGGCGCCGGCCATCGCCTTGCCACCAGCGACGGTGCGCAGCCTGCGCGAGCGGCCCGGCATGGGCGTCCTGTACCGCCGGCAGGGGCAGCTTTGGCTGGATGACGAGCGCCTGCCGGCGCCGGTGTTGGCGGGTACCGGCAGCGGCCTGCGCAGCGGCGAGGTGGCCCGGCTGCTCGGCTGGCTGCGGCGCGCCCTGGAGGCGGCCGGCGAGGCGCTGGTGTTCGAGGACGACAGCGCGGCCGACCGCCTGCGGCCCGCCCTGAACGGCCTGTTGGGCGAGCTGTATCGGCGCGGCGCCCTGCGCGGCCGCCGCCCGGAGGACGCCTGGCGCCTCAGCCGGCTCGCGGCACCGGCGGGGGTCATCCTGTTCGAGATCGAGCTGGCCCCGGCCTGGCCCGTCGACCGCCTGGTCGTGCGGCTGCGGCGGGAGGCGGCGGGCGGCTGGCATCTGGAGGCACGCTATGGATGAGACCCCGTTCATTCCCTTCCGCTTTCGTGTGGAGCTCACGCCACCGGGACGCAGTGAACCGCTGTGCCGGGGCGCCTTCAGCGAAGTCAGCGGACTGGAAGCGACCATGACCGTCAAGGCCCTGGCCGAGGGCGGCCGCAATTGGGGCGAGGTGCAGCTGTCGGGCCCGGTGCGCTTCGCGCCCGTCGTGTTGAAGCGCGGCGTTACCGAGGTGGACGACCTGTACCAGTGGTTCGATCTGGTCACCCGCCAGGCCGAATACGGCCTGCGCCTTCACGGCCACATCCTGGTGCTGGCGCCGGGCGGGCGGCAGCCGCTCTTGACCTGGGAGCTGCACCGCGCCCTGCCCACGCGCTTCAAGGGTCCCGACCTGTCGGCCACTGCCAACCAAGTGGCCATCGAAGAACTGCACCTGGTGCACGAGGGCCTGACCCTGCAGCGCCATTCCCCCGCACAGAAGGAGGCGGCCACCCATGGCTGATCAACCCGCCCACCCGCCGGCCCTGGAACACGCCAAGCTGATCCCGCTGTCCCCGAGGAACGAGGGCAATGCGCCGCAGACGGCCGATGCCATCCCCGTACAGTTCAATCCGGCCAGCCTGCAACTGAACCTGAGCAACACGCTGGCAGAGAGCAAGAACACTGGCTCGGCCAGCGCCGCCCAATACGTCTCCCGCAGCGAATCCAGCCTGCAGCTGCAACTGGTCTTCGATGGCACCGCCCCCACCCCGGGCACGCGGATCCCGGACCAGTCCTCGGCCCCTCCGCTGCGCGACGTGCGCGAGCTGACCCGGCCCATCGTGGAGCGTTTCATCAAACCCCGCGGCGAAGGCGAAAGACCCAGGGCCCCCCTACGCTGCCGCTTCCAGTGGGGCGCCTTCTCCTTCGATGGCCTGGTGGCCAGTTACCGCGAGACGCTGGATTTCTTCTCGCCCGAGGGCATCCCCCTGCGTGCCACCCTCAACCTGACATTGAAGGAAGACCGCTTCCAATACAAGCTGCTGCACAAGGCCTTCGCCCGCCGCGCCCGGCCGCAGTGGGCGCCGCCGGGTGAGGACATCAACCCCGCCCAGGCCGCCGCGAACGGGCGCGGTGATCCCCGCGAGTGGCGCGACGTCGCCCGCTTCAACGGAGTAGAAAATCCCCGCTTCGGCACCCCCGGGGGACTGGCCGTCCCCGGGGAAGGCGGCCCGGACGGACTAGCGCGGCAACTCGGCCTGCATCTCGGCGGCGGGAAACCTTTCACTTTCGGAAAATGAACGGAGACCGACATGCCCATCGTCATCCAGGAACTGATCACCGAACCGGAGGCCCCCCGAGCGACCGCTCCGGCCGTCCCGGAGGCGGCGGGGGGCGCGGACACCGACCTGCCGGAAGCACTGCTGGAGGCCCTGGCCCTGCGCGCCGAGCGCGAGGAGCGGCTGCGCTGTGACTGAGGTCCTGGCCGCCACCGGGGACGACCGCCTGCCCCTGATCCACGCCGCGCCGCGCGTGCGCCTGGACGGCCAGGCGCGGCCCGACATGGCCGCGGCGGTGCAATCCCTGGCCCTGCGCCTGCCGCTGGCCGGCCCGGCCTCGCTGGAGCTGCAGCTGCGCAACTGGGCCCAGACCGAGCGCGGCCCGGACTTCGTGTTCGACGACCTGCTACCCGGCCAGCACATCGAGATCCTGCTGGGCGAGGCGGCCCGGGCGCCGGCCTTCCGCGGCACGATCAGCGCCATCGAGGAACGCTACGGAGAGGGCGCGCCGCAGCGGGTACTGCTGGCCGAGGACGCCCTGCAGGAGCTGGCCCGACACCACCACAGCCGCAGCTTCACGGACCTGTCGCCCGACGACGTGGTACGGGCGGTGGCCGAGGAGAACGGCCTCACGGCCGACGTGCAGATCTCCACCGCCCGTGGCCAGTGGCTGCAATTGGCGGAGAGCGACCTGGGGTTCCTGTATCGCCTGCTGGCCCCCTGGGGCACCGCCCTGCGCCTCGACGGCGAGGGTCGCCTGCGTGCCCGACCCGAACAGCCCGACCCGCAGCCCGTGCGCCTGGATCCCGACGCCAACCTCTCGCGCCTGCGGCTGGTGGCCGATCTCAACCGCCAGCCGGCCGGCATGCGGGCGCAGGGCTGGGACCTGGCCGGCGACCGGCCCGCCAGGGGGCAGGCCGAGGCCCTGCAGCCGCCGCCGTCCGGTCACGATGTGCGCCACTGGCTGGACAATGCCGGCTGGCGCGACACCCTCCGCCTGCGCCATCCCTTCGCCTTCAGCGCCGCCCTGGCCGACCAGTGGGCCCACGCCGCCCTGCAGACCCGCAACGAGCGGCTGGTGCACGGGGAGATCGTCTGTCCCGGGCTACCCCACATGGCCGCCGGGCGCGAGGTCAGCCTGACCGGCGTCTCCCCGCGCCTGCGCGGGACCTACCGGGTGGTCGACTGCCTGCACCGCTTCGACCGCCGGCACGGCTTCACCACGCGCCTGCGGGTCCAGCGCCCTTGGTGGGGCGAAGGGGAGGGGCCATGAAACCGGCCGATTTCCTGGCCGGCCTGCATCTGGGCCAGGTGCTGGACGACGCCGACCCCGAACAGCGCGGCCGGATCCAGGTGCGCCTGCACGCCACCGGCACCGAGCTGTGGGCTCCCTGCGTCACGGGGGGCGCCGGCCAAGGCTACGGCGTGAGCCAGTTGCCACGCGTGGGCGAACAGGTGGTGGTTGGCTTCGTCTCGCCCGATCTGCCGCTGGTGCTGGGGGCCGTGTGGAGCGGCACCGCCAGCCATCCCGAGGCGGCCCGCCCGGTACGACAGCGCTATGCAGTCGCCACGCCGGCCGGCAGCCACTTCATACTGGACGACGCCCCGCCGGTGCGCCTGTCGCTCACCAGCCCTGCCGGCCATCGCCTCACCATCGACGACAGCGGCGAGATCCTCGTCGAGAAGGGCAGTGAGCGATTGAGGCTGCACGCCGGCGGCATCACCATCGAAAGCGCCAGCCGGGTGGAGATCAAGGCCACCGCCCAGCTCAACGTGTCCACCGCCATGGTGCAGGTGGACGCCGGCATGAGCCGCTTCTCGGGCGTGGTGCAGTGCGACACGCTCATTGCCAACGCCGTGGTCTCGGCCACCTACACCCCTGGAGCCGGCAACGTATGGTGAACTCCGCCCCTGTCCGCCTGCATGCCCCCTGGTACGCCGATCCGGACGACGGCTGCATGCTGCATCGCTACCTGGACGAGGAGTTCCTGCTCCGCTTTCGGCAGGCGGCCCTGGCCGGCTCGCTGTCGCCGGCCAGCGCCCAGGCCTGGCGGCAGCACGACCGCTTCGGGCGCCATCGCGACCTGCCCACCCTGCGCCTGCCGCTGCACCGCTGCTTCTACGTGGTGTGCTGCGAGGCCAGCTGCGAGCGGCCGGGCCTGCCGGCCCTGGCGCCGGAGCGCATCATCGACGCCGGCATGGTGGTGCGGCGCGGCACCCCGGAGCGCTTCGAGGTGTGGCGCATCGAGCAGGGCCTGCCCCAGGGCTGGCAGCCGCCCCCCGGCGGCGACACCGCCAGTTACGACCCGGACGAAAGGCGGGCCCTGCGC
This sequence comes from Gammaproteobacteria bacterium, assembly GCA_027031685.1. Classification (GTDB taxonomy): domain Bacteria; phylum Pseudomonadota; class Gammaproteobacteria; order UWMA-0217; family UWMA-0217; genus JALVPS01. The sequence goes on from JALVPS010000290.1 coordinate 12,809, forward strand.
CGGCTGGGCCTGCCGGTGCCCGACGATGCCCCGCCCAGCGGCGAGGCCATCCATCCCCTCCACCCGCTGCCGGTCCCGGCCACGGGGACCAGCGGCCAGCGCCGCCCCCACACCCTGCTGTTCGGCTACCTGCCACTGGGCGGCAGCGCCCCGGCTCCGCCCACCGGGCCGCCCCCGGCCCGGGACCTGGCGGCCCACCTGTGCGACCTGCCCTGGCCGTTCGGCCATCGCCAGTCGGACGGCGCCTGCCGCCCCGGCGAGTGGGACGGGGCGCGCGATGGCCAGCTGGTCAGTGCCGGCCGGCCCAACGCCGCCGGGACCGCCCTGCTGCACCACCTGGTCACGGTGTGCCAGGCCTTCGATGCGGCGCGGGCCGGGAATGCGGAACTGCGCCAGCTGCTGGCCGGCCTGGCCTTCTGCAACGATCCGCATTGCCAATACCCCACGGGCGAGACCCTGCTGGGCTACCTGGACCATCAAATGCGCCGCGCCGAGACGCTGCTGGACAGCGATGCCGTGGACGAGGCGGCCCTGGAGCGCACCCTGCCCGCGTGGCTGGCCCGCAACCCGGCGGACCGCCCCGCCAGCGAGCCACTGCCCGGCCTGCCCCCCGTCTGGCTCCACCTGACCGCCGGCCAGGCCGAGGCCCTGCGCCTGGCGCTGGCCCGGCGCGGCCTGGCGCTGCAACAGGCCCTCGAAGCGTCCCTGCCCCGGCCGCGCTACGGCCAGGGCGCCGACGACCGCTTCTTCGTGCGGCCCTTCCTGCGGTATCGCGATCACCACGGCTGCGAGCGCATCGCCTGGGGACCGCCCAGCGCCC
>JALVPS010000291.1 GCA_027031685.1 Gammaproteobacteria bacterium
CTCGAAGCGTCCCTGCCCCGGCCGCGCTACGGCCAGGGCGCCGACGACCGCTTCTTCGTGCGGCCCTTCCTGCGGTATCGCGATCACCACGGCTGCGAGCGCATCGCCTGGGGACCGCCCAGCGCCCCGTTCCGCGTGGCGGCGCCGCTCGACCCGGAGGCCAGCCGCCCCGTGGCCATCGCCATGCCGGAGTTCTCCGATCTGCGGCGCGGCCTGGCGCGCGGCGTGAGCTTCCTCACCCCCCGCTCGCTGGCCAACCAGCTGTTCCGTGTCAAGGGTGACGGCTCCTTCACGGGGGGCGGCCCCGGCAACCCCCTGCCGGAGTGCCCCGGCTTCAGCTTCTCCTTCAGCCTGCCGGTGGTCACCTTCGTCGCCATGCTGTTGCTGATGGTGATCGTCAACCTGCTGAACCTGGTCTTCTTCTGGCTGCCCTGGGTCTTTCTGAGGTTGTGCCGACGATGAACGATACCCCCCACCCCCGCCTGCTCGGCCTGCCGCTGGACGGCCTGCGCGGCGGCCGCCTCGTCTGGCAGGAAGGCGAGGCCAGCGTGCGCGACGTGCTCACCCACATCCTGCTCACCCGCCCCGGCGAGCGTCTCATGCGGCCCGGGTTCGGCGCCGGTCTGGCGCGCTTCCTGCACCACCCCGACACCCTGGCCACCCGCAGCCTGCTGGCCGACGCGGTGCGTCAGGCCGTGACGCGCTGGGAGCCGCGCATCGAGCTGCTGGACGTGCGCGTCGCGCCCTTGGTCGGGCGGGCCGGCGAGCTGCGCATCGACCTGCACTACCGGCTGCGCAGCAACGGCCGCGAGGACGCCCTGCAACTGGTCCTGCCCGGCGGGGCCTGACGGAGCGCGACCATGCCGATCCCCCTGCCCGACCTGGACGACCGCCGCTTCGACGACTTGGTGCAGGAGCTGCGCGAGCGGCTGCAGCATCACCTGCCGGAACTCGCCGAGATCGCCGAGGGCGACCCGCTGTACGCCCTCACCGACCTGTTCGCCTGGCTCACGGAGACGGTGTTGTACCGCGCCAACCTGATCCCCGAGCGGCAACGGCTGGCCTTTCTCAACCTGTTGCAGATCCCGCTGCGACCGGCCCTGCCAGCCACCGGGCTGGTGGCGGTGGACGCCCTGCCCGGGCAGGACACGCTGCCGCCCCTGCTGCCGGCCGAGACCGCCCTCCAGGCCAGCGACCAGCCGTTCCATACCCGTGGCGACCTGCAGCCCACCCCGCTCGGCCTGGCGGTGCTGCTCAAGGAGCGCCTGGACGCGGACCGGCTGGCGGCGCTCGGCATCGACGCCGCCGCCCTGTGCGCCCTCTATCCCGACCTGGGTGAAGCCGTGGCACCGGCACCCTACCGGCCACGCCATCTTCGCCCCGGGGTGGACCCCCTCGACCTGCGCGGCAGCCTGGACGGCCACTTCTACCTGGCCCTCACCGTGCCGCGGGCGGCGCAGATCGAGCCCCTGCGCCGCGCCGTGGCCGGCATCGTGCTCAACATCGGCCTGGCGCCGGAGGAAGACATGCCGGCCGAGCGGCAGGGCGAGCTGCCACCGCGCGAGCTGGTGTGGGAACTGGCGCAGCGCGACGCGCCCCACGAACCGCCGCGCTGGCTGACGCTGGACGTGGTGGACGACAGCAGCCTGGGCGGGCGCGTGACGGGGGTGGCACGGTTGCGCCTGCCGGCCAACCCGGCCGCCCTGCACTTCGCCTGGCCGGAGGACCCGCGACTGGCCGGCGTGGGCGACACCCCGCCCGAGCCCCCCGCCGACACCGGGCCGCAGCGGGTGCTGTGCTGGCTGCGCCTGCGCGCCGCGGACGGCGAACGCTTCCGGCTCGGCCACCTGGACGTGAACGCCGTGGAGGTGGTGGCGCAGGGCGTCGTGCGCGGGCGCATCGTGGGGCGCGGCACGGGCCAGCCGGAGCAGCACCTGCGTCTGCCCCACGCACAGATCGACGCCGGCAGCCTGGCGCTGGAGGTGAGCCGGCAGGGGCGCTTCGAGCGCTGGCGGCCGGTGCCGCATTTCTTCGGCCACGGCCCCGACGAGCCCATCTACCGGCTCGATCCGGCCAGTGGCGTGGTGCACTTCGGCGATGGCCTGCAGGGCCGGCGCCCACCCGCCGGCAGCCTCATCCGCGCCAGCTATCGGTATGGGGGTGGGCGCGCCGGCAATCTGCCGCCGGGCAGCCTCACCCGGCTGCTGGACGGCCCGGACGGGCTGCGCGTGCGGCAGGAGTGGCCCACCCGCGGCGGGGTGGACGCCGAAAGCGTGAGCGAGGCGGAACGGCGCCTGCCAGCCGAGCTGCAACACCGCCAGCGTGCCGTCACCCGCGCCGACTACGTGCAGCTGGCCCTGCACAACCCGCTGCGGCCGGTGGCCCGCGCCGAGGCGGTCCCCGGCCTGCTGCCGGGCGCCACCGCGCAGGCCACGCGGCTGGATGTGCCGGGCGTGGTGAGCCTGTTCGTGCTGCCCCCGGCCAGCCCGGCCCTCGGGGCCGCCCCCCGCCCCACCGCGGGCATGCTGCGCGACCTGTATGACCATCTTGCCCCGCGCCGACCGGTCGGTGCCGAGCTGTACGTGCTCAGCCCCCAGTACGTGCCGCTGGCGGTGTCGGTGGCCGTGCGGCCGGCCGACCCGCGCACCACCACGCAGACCCTGCGCGCCGTGGAGCGCGCCCTGCTCGAGTATCTGTGGCCGCTGCCGCCGGGTGGGCCGGCCGGGGAGGGCTGGCCGCTGGGCCGCCTGCCACGGGCCGGCGAGCTGCGCGTGGTGGCGGCGCGGGTGGCCGAAGTGCGGGAAGTGGGCGCGGTGCGCCTCTTCCGGCGCGCGGCCGACGGTTCGTGGCAGGCGCTGCCGGAGGCATCCACTCTCGCCCCCTGGCAGTTGCCCGAGCTGCAGGCGGCGTCCGCCGTCGATACCGCCGGCGAGCCGGGGCCGCCGGCCGGGTCGGGCGGCACCGCCCCGGTGGAGGGCACGGCGGGCCAGGCGGTGCCCATCGTGCCGGAGCGTTGCTGAGTCCGCGCCATGGACAGTTACGGCACCCGCTTCCTGCTGCTGACCGGGCCAGACGATTTCCCGGACCACCCCGACTGCGCGTGGGATGCCGCCGCCGATGCCCTCCAGCTGCGCCCCCGCCAGCAGCCGCGGCTGGCCGGCCTGCCAGCCGCCAGGGCCCTGGCCGCGCTGGCCGACACGCCGCTGGTGATCCGCGACGCGCACGGCCGCCTGGGCCTGTTCGACGACGCGCGCCGTCGCCTGCTGAGCAGCGCCCAGTGGCCCCCTCGAGAGGCACGGCCGGTGCTGGCCGAAGGCGCCGTCACGGACGGGGGCCATCCCGACCTGCAGCCCGTGCAGGCCCCGGAGGGTCAGCGCTGGATCGACATGCAGATCGGCCGCGACGGCCGGCTGGCCCTGCTGGCCAGTGATGGCGCCGAGCGGCACAGCCTGGTGCTGCTCCACCTGGGGCAGCGCTGGCAACGCCGCCTGCCCCTGGACGGGCCGCCTCCACGGCGCGTGGCCATCGATCCCGCAGGTGACATCTGGGTGGCCAGCGCCCACCGGGTGACCCGCTACCGCGGCGCGCCGCTGGCCGGCCGCTGGCGTCCCCGGCCGGACCGCTTCGACCCCTGCCCGCCCAACCCGCACCCGTTGCGCGCCATTGGCCAGCGCACCCTGCCCGGTGGCGAGCTGCTGGCCCTGGCGGTGGACGAATCCCACCTGCACCTGCTGCAGCTCGATGGCGGCGATCCCGGCCGCCAGACCCTGCTGCGCCTGGCCCGGGCCCTGCCCGACGACCCGGCCCCCACGCCCCAGCCGCTCCCCGAAGACTGGCCCTTTGCCACCGACATCGCCCTGCTGGACACCGATCACCCGGTACTGCTGATCCCCCACGACGACGAAGCCGACCCCCACTGGCAGCGCCCCGACCTGCCGGCCCTGCGCGTGGTGGCCGGCCGGTACGTGCCCACGGGGCACCGCTACCCGCAGCATGGCCAAGCCAGCCTGCGCTTCGTATCCAGCGCCGACGGCGCGCCACACTACCTGGCCCCGCACGGGCCGGCCCGCCTGTATCCCCTGCCCCAGGCCCGTTTCGCCACCCGTGCCGACCTCGAACTGCCGCCACTGGACAGTGGCCAGCGGGATACCGTATGGCACCGCCTGTACCTGGAGGCCTGCCTGCCGCCCGGCTGCCGCATCGAGGTGGCCTGCCGCGTGGCCAACCAGCGGGACGAGTGCAAAGCGGTCCCCTGGCAGCCCCAGCCGCCGCTGCTGCGCCACCCGCTGCCTTCCGAGCTGCCCTTCCATCCGGGCTGGCAAGGGCCGGAGGCGGCACACGGCGGCCTGTTCGAACTGCTGCTGCAGCGCGGGCCGGACGGCGGCCCCGTGCGCGAGCTGCGCGGCCGCTATCTGTGCCTGCGCCTGACGTTGCGCGGCGACGGCCGCCACACGCCCGCCGTGCACGCCCTGCGCGTGCACTTCCCGCGCTTCTCCTGGCAGCAGGCCTGGCTGCCGGCCCACATGCATCAGCAGGCCGAACCGGCGGCGGCCGGCCCGGCCAACGGCGCCGACGTGCGGGAACGCCTGCTGGCCGCCTGCGAGGGGCTGCTCACGCCCATCGAGGAGCGCATCGCCGCCGCCGAGGCCTGGCTCGATCCCCGCGCGACCC
>JALVPS010000292.1 GCA_027031685.1 Gammaproteobacteria bacterium
CCTGGCGACAACGTGAAGATGAGCGTGAGCCTGATTGCCCCGATTGCCATGGAGGAGGGTCTGCGCTTTGCGATTCGCGAGGGCGGCCGGACCGTGGGCGCCGGGGTGGTATCCAAGATCATTGAGTGATACCCTTTACCTCTTGTTCGGGACAGCGGCGGCTTCCGGTCGCCGCTGTCCCTGTTTGCTTTTTGTTTTAGGCCAGTAGCTCAATTGGCAGAGCAGCGGTCTCCAAAACCGCAGGTTGGGGGTTCAAGTCCCTCCTGGCCTGCCATCTGTTTCCGACGCTGAAACGCTCACGCATCCTTTGGCTCGTCCTTATGGCAACTTCCAAGTCTGACACCGGAGGCTCCCCGCTTGACACTGTCAAGCTGATCGTCGCGCTGGCGCTGATCCTGGCGGGTCTGGGTGGCTTCTACTACTTCTCCGGCGAGTCGACACTGTACCGTGTGCTCGGCCTGCTGGCTGTGACCGCCTTGGCAGTGGGGGTGTTCGTCACCACCGCGCCGGGCCGTTCGCTGGTGGGCTTCCTCAAGGGGGCCCGAGCGGAGGTGCGCAAGATGGTCTGGCCCACCCGTCAGGAGGCCGCCCAGACCACGCTGGTGGTCATGGTGCTGGTTTTGCTGGTGGGCATCTTTCTGTGGCTGGTCGACATGGTGCTTGGCTGGGGTGTGAGTCACTTCATTGGAGGGGCGTGAGCGTGGCCAAGAAGTGGTATGTCGTGCAGGCCTATTCGGGCTTCGAACAGCAGGTGCAGCGTTCCCTCAAGGAGCGCATCGAGCGTTATGGCATGCAGGACAAGTTCGGCGAGATCCTGGTGCCCACCGAGGAAGTGGTGGAGATGCGCGAGGGCCAGAAGCGGCGCAGCGAGCGCAAGTTCTTCCCCGGCTACGTGCTGGTGCAGATGGAGATGGACGACGACACCTGGCACCTGGTCAAGAGCGTGCCCAAGGTGCTGGGCTTCATCGGCGGTACCAGCGACAAGCCGGCGCCCATCTCCGACAAGGAGGCCGAGGCCATCCTCAACCGCGTCAAGGAGGGCACGGAGAAGCCGCGTCCCAAGGTACTGTTCGACGTGGGCGAGGTGGTGCGTGTCACCGAGGGCCCCTTCAACGACTTCAATGGTGTCGTGGAAGAGGTCAACTACGACAAGAACCGCCTGCTGGTGGCGGTGCAGATTTTCGGGCGTTCCACGCCGGTCGAACTGGATTTCGATCAGGTGGAGAAGGCCTGACAGTTTTCGACGATCCTCCGCGGTGGCGGAGGCCCGGGGAGCCGTGCCGGCGCGCGGCGTTCGTACCCACACTCCAGGAGCATTCGATTCATGGCCAAGAAAGTCCAGGCTTACATCAAGCTGCAAGTGCCTGCGGGCGAAGCCAATCCGAGCCCGCCGGTCGGTCCCGCGCTGGGTCAGCACGGCGTGAACATCATGGAGTTCTGCAAGGCCTTCAACGCCAAGACGCAGAACATGGAAAAGGGCATGCCTATCCCCGTGGTGATCACGGTCTACAACGACCGCAGCTTCACTTTCATCACCAAGACGCCGCCCGCCTCCGTGCTGCTCAAGAAGGCCGTCGGGATCAAGAGCGGCAGCGGCGAGCCCAACGTCAAGAAGGTGGGCAAGGTCACCCGCGAGCAGCTGGAAGAGATCGCCAATACCAAGATGCCCGATCTGACGGCGGCCGACATGGATGCCGCGGTGCGCACCATCGCCGGCAGCGCGCGCAGCATGGGTATCGACGTGGAGGGGGTCTGACGATGGCAAGGGGCAGCAAGCGCATGCGGGCCATCCGCGAAAAGATCGAGCCGGGCAAGCTGTATCCGGCCGCTGAGGCGTTTTCCCTGGTCAAGGAGACCGCCACCGCCAGGTTCGAGGAGTCGGTGGACGTGGCGGTCAACCTGGGGGTCGATCCACGCAAGTCCGACCAGGTGGTGCGCGGTTCCACCGTGCTGCCGCATGGCACCGGCAAGGCCGTGCGCGTGGCCGTGTTCGCCCAGGGCGACAATGCCGAGAAGGCCAAGGCCGCCGGCGCCGACATCGTCGGCTTCGAGGACCTGGCCGAGCAGATCAAGGGCGGTATGCTGGACTTCGACGTGGTCATCGCCACGCCGGACGCCATGCGTGTGGTGGGCCAGCTCGGCCAGGTCCTGGGGCCGCGCGGGCTGATGCCCAACCCCAAGGTGGGCACCGTCACCCCGGACGTGGAGACTGCTGTGCGCAACGCCAAGTCCGGCCAGGTGCGCTACCGCACCGACAAGGCGGGCATCATTCACTGCGCCATCGGCAAGGTCGGCTTCGACGAGGACAAGCTGGTGGAGAACCTCAATGCCCTGTTGGCCGACCTGGTGAAAGCCAAGCCGGCCTCGGCCAAGGGGGTATACATCCAGAAGGTGAGCGTGTCGTCCACCATGGGCGTGGGCGTGCCGGTGGACAAGGCCACACTCGCCATTTGAGCGGGCGCCGCCCGCGCGGGCGGCGCCCGGGTGGTGGCCTGCTCCGTGTGGGCGCGCCACCAGACAGGCTTTGACGCATTTCAGGGACGAAATGGCATCGAAGACCGCAGGTGTCAGCCGTGTCGCTGGCTTAATGGGTGGTTCCCGGCCTGCGCAGATGGTGAACCCGGGTCAGGAAATCTGCCGTGGGAACACCGCAAGGGGGCCGCGCCCGAGTGGTGTGGCTTTTTGCGAAACGTGGCGGCGGGAGCCGTCACCACAGGAGCGCTTATCGTGGCATTGAATCTCGAAGGCAAGAAGAAGATTGTCGCTGAGGTCGCTACGGTAGCTAATGAGGCGTTGTCCGCGATCGCTGCCGAGTATCGTGGGTTGACCGTCGTGGAGATGACCGAGCTGCGCAAGCAGGCGCGCGAGAGCGGGGTCTATCTGCGGGTGGTCAAGAACACGCTGGCGCGCCGCGCCCTGGAGGGAACGGAGTACGAATGCATGAGAGAGGGTCTGGTCGGCCCGCTCATGCTGGCGTTCTCCATGGAAGATCCAGGTTCGGCCGCCAGGGTGATCAAGGCGTTCTCCAAGGAACACGAAAAGCTGGTCGTGCGACTGGTTGCCGTGGGTGGAGAACTGCTCGATCCGTCGGACATCCAGCGTTTGGCCGATCTGCCGACCCGTGACCAGGCCATCAGCATGCTGATGGCGGTCATGAAGGCCCCGGTGGAGAAGCTGGCACGCACGCTGAACGAGGTGCCCGGCAAGCTGGTACGCACCATAGCTGCCATACGAGACCAGAAAGAGTCTGCCGCCTGACGGCAGATCCCGGTTTGACCCGTTATCAACATATTTGAACTGGAGATAAAGATCATGGCCTGTGCCAAAGAAGACATCCTTGAAGCGATCGCCAACATGTCCGTCATGGAGGTGGTTGACCTGATTGAGGCGATGGAAGAGAAATTCGGCGTGACGGCCGCCGCTGCCGTGGCCGCCGTGCCCGCGGGCGCCGCCGCCGGTGGCGCCGAGGGGGGCGCCGAGGAGAAGACCGAATTCGACGTGGTGTTGACCGGTTTTGGCGGCAACAAGGTTGCGGTCATCAAGGTCGTGCGCGCCATCACCGGTCTGGGCCTGAAGGAGGCCAAGGAGATGGTGGAGAGCGCGCCCTCCGTCGTGAAGGAAGGTGTATCGAAGGAAGAAGCGGAAGAGCTCAAGAAACAGCTGGAAGAAGCTGGCGCCACGGTCGAACTCAAGTAACGCCAGACGCCTTGAGTCTCGACTTCCGTTTCTTTACCTGCTCCGGCTGGTGGCCCAGGCGCCACCGGCCTTTTTCTGTTTGCCCCGTCGGGGGTTCTTGTGCTGGTGGCTCTAGCGAGGAAAGGTGATGGCATATAGTTTTACCGAGAAGAAACGCATCCGCAAGGATTTCGGCAAGCGCCCCACGGTGCTGGAGGTGCCGTATCTGCTGTCCACCCAGCTGGATTCCTATCGCCAGTTCCTGCAGGAGTCGGTGGCGCCGGAAGAGCGTGAGAACACCGGGCTGCACGGCGCGTTCCAGTCGGTCTTCCCCATCGTCAGCTATTCCGGCTACGTGGCCCTGGAGTACGTGAAGTACCGTCTGGGCGAGCCCGTTTTCGACGTGTACGAGTGTCAGCTGCGCGGTGCCACCTACGCCGCGCCGCTGCGCGTGACGCTGCGCCTGGTCATCTATGACAAGGATGCGCCGGGTGACAAGAAGGTGGTCAAGGACGTGAAGGAGCAGGAAGTGTACATGGGGGAGATGCCTCTCATGACCGAGAATGGCACCTTCATCATCAATGGCACCGAGCGGGTCATCGTCTCCCAGCTGCATCGCTCGCCGGGCGTGTTTTTCGACCACGACAAGGGCAAGACGCATTCGTCCGGCAAGCTGCTGTTCAATGCACGCGTCATCCCCTACCGCGGTTCCTGGCTGGACTTCGAATTCGACCCGAAGGACTGTGTGTTCGTGCGCATCGACCGCCGCCGCAAGCTGCCGGCCACCATCCTGCTGCGCGCGCTGGGCTACGACAACCAGCAGATCCTCGACCTGTTCTTCGACACCAACGAGGTGCGTATCAAGGACGACGGCTACCAGCAGGTCATCGACCCCGAGCAGCTGCGGGGCGAACTGGCGGCCTTCGACATCAAGCTGGGTGGCAAGGTGCTGGTACCCGCCGGGCGCCGTATCACCGTGCGTCACG
>JALVPS010000293.1 GCA_027031685.1 Gammaproteobacteria bacterium
GCCCCATGTTTCACGTGGAACCGCCGCAGCTGCCCCGCCGGCAGGGCCGGTTCGGCCTGCACGCCGGTCCCCGTCACCAGGCATTGCACCCCCTGCCCCGCCAGCGTGGCCACCAGCCGGGAGTAGTTGTCCGCGTCCAGCTCGGCGGCCAGGTCGTCGATGAGGAACACGGGCGAGGTACCGCAATGTTCCACGTGGAGCATCGCCTGCGCCAGCTTGAGCAGTACCACCAGCACCCGCTGCTGGCCGCGCGACAGCCGCTCACTGGCGGGCTGGCCCGCGAGGCGCAGCGCAAGGTCGGCGCGGTGCGGACCCGGTCCGGTGAAGCCCCGCTGCCGGTCCGTGTCCCGCGCCACGACCAAGGCCTCGGCCAGCGGAACATCGCGCGCCCAGCCGGCCCGGTAGCGCAGGGAGAGCGCCCAGTCCAGGCCGAAGGCGGCCAGCCGCTCGCTCAGCATCCCATCCAGTGCCGCAGTGTAGGCGGCGCGCCAGTGGTGCAATCGTTCCCCGGCCGCGGCCAGGGGCGCCTCCCAGACCGCCAAGGCCGCCCTGTCGGCCCGCCCGCTGCGCAGCAGGGCATTGCGCTGGCGCAGGGCGTGCCGGTACTGCCGCCAGGTGGCCAGGAAGTCGGGCTCGGCGTAGAACAGGCCCCAGTCCAGCAGCGCGCGCCGCCCGGCGGGGGCGCCACCTACCAGCTGGACGCTGTCCGGCGCCAGCACCAGCAGCGGCAGGTGGCGGACCAGCGCCGCCTGGGTGGCGGCCGGCGCCCCGTCCAGGCGGCGCGCCGTCCCCGCCGTCCCTCGTTGCACGGCCAGAGTGTGCGATCCGCCCCTGCCGTTGGCCACCGTGGCGCGCACGACGAACTCGCTGGCGCCGTGCTGCACCAGGCTGCGCAGGGGGGCGTTGAGGAAGGACTTTCCCTGGGCCAAGCAGTGCACCGCCTCCAGCAGGCTGGTCTTGCCAGCGGCGTTGGCACCGGTGAACAGATTGAAGGCGGGGCCGGGCGCCAGCTCGACCCGGGACAGGGCGCGGAAGCGGCTGACGGCCAGCCGGGTGAGAAGCATCCCCGCGCGGCTGGCCTACAGCCGCATGGGCATGATGACGTAGCGGGCGCGCGGCAGGGCGGGATCGGTGACCAGCACGCTGTGGTTGGGGTCCTTGAGCATCATGGCCACCGCCTCCCCCGGCACCACGTTGGTCACGTCCAGCAGGTACTGCACGTTGAAGCCCACCTCCAGCGACGGCCCCACGTAGTCCACCGGCAGCTGCTCCTCGGCCTCCTCCTGCTCGGCATTGTGTGCCTGCAGGGTGACGCGGGCCTCGTCCAGCATGAGGCGGATGCCACGGTACTTCTCGTTGGACAGGATGGCCGTGCGCTGCAGGGCCTCGCGGAAGTCGGCGCGCGGCAGGTGGATGGTGGTGCCCGACTCGTCCGGCATGACCCGCTCATAGTCCGGGAAGCGCCCGTCGATGAGCTTGGAGACGAACTCCATGTCCCCGGCCGTGGCGCGGATGTGGCTGGTACCCAGTTCCAGAGTGACCGGCCCGTCCACGTCCTGCAGCAGGCGCTCCAGCTCGAACACCCCCTTGCGCGGCACAATGGCCTGCCGCACGCCCTCTCTCTCCCCTTCTTCCAGCGGCAGGGCGTCGAAGGCCAGTCGGTGCCCATCGGTGGCCACCGCGCGCAGCTCGCCGGGTGCCAGCTCCAGCAGCAGCCCGTTCAGGTAGTAACGCACGTCCTGATTGGCCATGGAGAAGGCGGTGCGGGCGATGAGTCCACGCAGGACATCCGCCGCCACTGTGAGGGCCTGCGCCTCGCCCGGCGCTTCGCCGCGGGGAAACTCCTCGGCCGGCAGGCAGGCCAGGGAGAAGCGGCTGCGGCCAGCTTGCAGACTGGCCTTGCTGGGCCCCGCCCGCAGACGGATACTGGCCCCGTCCGGCAGGGCCTTGCAGATGTCCAGCAGCTTGCGCGCCGGGATGGCGGCGGCACCCGGCTCGTCCACCGGATGGACCAGGCGCGTGCGCAGGAGGATCTCCAGGTCGGTGGCCATGAAGGTGATGCCGTCCATGTCGGCCTCGATGAGAATGTTGGCCAGAACCGGTTTGGTCTGACGCCGCTCCACCGCGCCGATGACGCGCTGAATGGGCCTGAGCAGTTCGTTGCGGTCGATGGTGATCTTCATGTCGGGGTCCAGTTTCTGGTGGTATCCGCTCCCTCCTCTCTACGTCAATATAGAGACAAAGAGACCTTAGTGCATTTATTAGGCCAGGCCAGTCCTGGGGACAAGTACATTTTTTTCTTATTTTTCAGCATGTTATAATCAAATTGCGAGGCGCACAGTGGGTGTGGCGCCTGTCGGTCCCCTGTAGAGAGTCTGTGGATAATCTGGCCTGTCGCCGTTATCCAAGTTCGTCCCGCCCTTGTCAACAGGGTTATCCACAGCCTGTCCCGCGAGCCGGGTGCGCTAGTGCGACAGGGTGCGCATCAGGTTCCTGTAGTCCTCGTCGATGCGTTGGTCCTGCTGGCGCAGCTCGGCCACCTTGCGGCAGGCGTGCAGCACGGTGGTGTGGTCGCGGCCGCCGAAGGCCTCGCCGATCTCCGGCAGGGAGTGTTGGGTGAGCTCCTTGGCCAGGGCCATGGCCAGCTGGCGCGGCCGGGTGATGGAGCGGGTGCGGCGTGCCGACAGCAGGTCGGAGACGCGGATCTTGTAGTAGGCGGCCACCGTCTTCTGGATATTGTCAAGGGTGACCAGCTTGTCCTGCAGGGCCAGCAGGTCGCGCAGGGTCTCCTGGGTGAATTCGATGTCGATATTGCGGCCGGTGAAGCGGGCGTTGGCGATGACCCGTCGCAGTGCCCCCTCCAGCTCGCGGATATTGGAGCGGATGCGCTTGGCGATGAAGAAGGCCACCTCGGACGGCAGGGTGATTCCGTTCTGCTCGGCCTTCTTGTTGAGGATGGCCACCCGCGTCTCCAGCTCGGGCGGCTCGATGGCCACCGTCAGGCCCCAGCCGAAGCGCGACTTGAGGCGCTCCTCCAGGCCCTCCACCTCCTTGGGGTAGCGGTCGGAGGTGAGGATGATCTGCTGGTTGTCCTCCAGCAGGGCGTTGAAGGTGTGGAAGAACTCCTCCTGCGAGCGCTCCTTGCCGGCGAAGAACTGGATGTCGTCGATGAGCAGGGCGTTGAGCGAGCGGTAGTGGGCCTTGAAGGAATCGATCATGTTGTTCTGCAGGGCGCGGATCATGTCCTGCACGAAGCGCTCCGAATGCAGGTACACCACCCGCGCGCCGTGGTTGTGGGCCAGGATGGAATTGCCCACCGCGTGCATGAGATGGGTCTTGCCCAGCCCCACCCCGCCGTAGATGAACAGGGGGTTGTAGGCCTTGCCCGGCTGCTCGGCCACCTGCAGGGCGGCGGCCCGTGCCAGTTGGTTGGACTTGCCCTGGATGAAGTTGTCGAAGGTGAACTCGCTGTTCAGATTGTTGGTGAAGCGGGCCGATTGGGCGGCCGACTGGGTGGGGGCGGCCGCCGGCTCCGGCTCGCCCACCGCCTGTGGCTCGGGCGGGGTGCCCACGCGCAGGTGCACGGCCATGCCCGCCTGCCCGCTCAGCTCCGCGGCCAGCGCGCCGATACGACCGGACAGGTGGTCGCGCACCCAGTCGGCCACGAAGCGGTTGGGGGCGTACAGGTGCAGCCCGTCCGGCGCCTCGCGGGCCTGCAGCGGGCGCAGCCAGGTGTCGACGTCTTGGGGCGAAAGCTCGGCTTCCAGCTTTCGGGCGCACAGCTGCCAGAGGTGGGACATGGAGATCGGTTTGGGGGTGACCGGGAAGCCCGCGAAATCATACACCAAGGCCCTGGAGGCGCCTACCGGCGCGCGATTGACAAGGCGCGCGGCCGGCGGGTAATCTCGCGCGCCCCGTATCGCCCCTTTACCAGCCAGGACTCCAGCCATGAAGCGAACCTTCCAGCCCCACAATCTGCGCCGTGCCCGCACCCACGGTTTCCGTGCCCGCATGCGCACCGTCGGCGGGCGCAAGGTCATCCGGGCACGCCGGGCCAAGGGCCGTGCGCGACTCACCCCCTGAGCCGCCCGTCCCCGACAACCGGTTTCCGCCCGCCGCCCGCCTCCCCGACAAGCAGGCCTTCGCGGCGGTCTTCGCCGATGGCAAGCCCTTGCGCAGCCGCAGCCACACCCTGCTGGTCCGCCCCAACGGGCGCGGCCAGGCCCGGCTCGGCCTGGTGGTGGGCAAGAAGAAGCTGCGCCGCGCCGTGGACCGCAACCGCGTGCGGCGCGTGGTGCGCGAGTCCTTCCGCCGCTGGCGCCAGCGCCTGCCCGCCCTGGACATCGTCTTCATCGCCAACCCCGTGATCGCGCGCACCGACAATGCCGCCCTGCGCGCCGAGCTGGAACAGCAGTGGCGCCGCCTGTGCCGCCGCTACGGCACCCCCCGCCGCGCCGCGCCCCGGGCCGGCGCCCTGCCCACCGCCAACTGAGGCCTCGCCATGGAATCACAACGCCCCATCCTCTACATGGCCCTGCTGTTCACGGCCTTCCTGCTCTACCAGGCCTGGGTGCAGGATCACCGCGCGCCAGACAGCCCGTCCGCACCGGCCGGCCCGGCGGCGCAGACGGCGGCCGGTGCGGACGGGCTGTCTGGCGC
>JALVPS010000294.1 GCA_027031685.1 Gammaproteobacteria bacterium
GCGCATGGCGCTGGCCATTCTGTCCGGCATGGAGCCGCAGGCCTTTGCCGCCTGCATCCGCGCCGGCGACACCGCCGCCCTGGTGCGCCTGCCCGGCATCGGCAAGAAGACCGCCGAGCGGCTGGTGGTGGAGATGCGCGACCGGCTGGGCGAGCCGGCCGGGGCGGCCCCCGCCGCGGCGGGCGCGGCGCCGGCCCCGGCGGCCGGCGGCGATCCCCAGGCCGAGGCGGTGGAGGCGCTGGTGGCGCTGGGCTACCGGCCGGCCGAGGCGGGCCGCCTGGTGCGCAAGGTGGCCGCCCCGGACATGGGCGCTGAAGACCTCATCCGCGCCGCGCTGAAGGCCGCCCTGTGAGCCGCGAGGACGTCATCGACCCCCGCCCGGCCGCCGGCGAGGCGGCCCTGGAGCCGGCCATCCGCCCGCGCCGGCTGGCCGAGTACGTGGGCCAGCCCCAGGTGCGCGAGCAGATGGAGATCTTCATCCGCGCCGCGCGCGCCCGCGGCGAGGCGCTCGACCACGTGCTCATCTTTGGCCCGCCCGGCCTGGGCAAGACCACCCTGTCGCACATCATCGCCAACGAGATGGGCGCCAATCTGCGCCAGACCTCCGGGCCGGTGCTGGAGAAGCCGGGCGACCTGGCCGCCCTGCTCACCAACCTGGAGGAGGGCGACGTGCTGTTCGTGGACGAGATCCACCGCCTGTCGCCGGTGGTGGAGGAGATCCTCTACCCGGCCATGGAGGACTACCAGCTGGACATCCTCATCGGCGAGGGGCCGGCGGCGCGCTCCATCAAGCTGGACCTGCCGCGCTTCACCCTGGTGGGGGCCACCACCCGCGCCGGGCTGCTCACCTCGCCGCTGCGCGACCGCTTCGGCATCGTGCAGCGGCTGGAGTTCTACGACCGCGACGACCTGGCGCGCATCGTCACCCGCTCGGCCGGCATCCTCGCGCTGCCCATCGAGCCGGAGGGCGCCCTGGAGATCGCCGCCCGCTCGCGGGGCACGCCGCGCATCGCCAACCGGCTGCTGCGCCGCGTGCGCGACTACGCGCAGGTGAAGGGCGACGGGCGCATCACCCGCGAGGTGGCGCGTCAGGCCCTGGACCTGCTCAACGTGGATGTGCGCGGCTTCGACCACATGGACCGCCGCCTGCTGCTGGCGGTGATGGAGAAGTTCGACGGCGGGCCGGTGGGCATCGAGTCGCTGGCGGCGGCCATCGGCGAGGAGCGCGGCACCATCGAGGACGTCATCGAGCCCTTTCTCATCCAGCAGGGCTTCCTCATGCGCACGCCGCGCGGCCGGGTGGCCACGCGCAGCGCCTGGCAGCACTTCGGCCTGCGCCCGCCCGATGCGCTCCCGACGGGTGACCTGTTCGAAAACGATTGATGGCCGTGTGTAGATATAGTTGCCTGCAAGATTCCCGATATCTTGAGGTTTTCACAACGAGCCCGATGAGATAGAAGTTCCCTCTCCCCCAGCGGGGGAGAGGGTCAGGGTGAGGGGGCAGGAAGACAAAGCTATGGAAGTGCTACAGAGATCTTTTTGATCCCCCCTCGTCCCGGCCCTCTCCTCGAGGGGAGAGGGAGGTTGGTATAGGCAAAACCGCGGTCAACCATAAAATGAACGATCTGGCCCCGCCGGGGTCCCAAGCCTCCGATCCTTGCAAAAGCTTCGACTGGCCGGTGCGCGTGTATTATGAGGACACCGACGCCGGCGGTGTGGTGTACTACGCCAACTATCTGAAATATTTGGAGCGGGCGCGCACCGAGTGGCTGCGGGCGCTGGGCTTCGAGCAGGATGCGCTGCTGGGGCGCGACATCGTGTTCGCCGTGCGGCGGGTGGCCATCGACTACCGCCACCCGGCGCGCTTCAACCAGTGGCTGGTGGTGCGTTCGCGCATCACTGAAGTGGGCCGGGCACGGCTGGTGTTCGACCAGCGCGTGCTGCACGACGAGGCGACGCTGGTGACGGCCCGGGTGCAGGTGGCCTGCCTGTCGGCCAGTGCCTTCCGCCCCCGCCCGCTGCCGGACGATCTAAGAGAAGGAGTGCTCAGTGTCTGTTGATACCTCGTTTCTGAGCCTGATCACCGAGGCCAGCCTGGTGGTCAAGGTGGTCATGGCCATCCTGCTCATGGCCTCGCTGGCCTCGTGGACGCTCATCGTCATCAAGTGGCGGCAGATCGGCCGCGCCAAGGCGGCCGCGGAGGACTTCGAGGACCGCTTCTGGTCCGGCACCGACCTGGAAAAGCTCTACGAGGGCGTATCGCGCAATCCGGATGCGGGCGGCATGGACGGCATCTTCGCCGCCGGTTTCAAGGAATACCTGCATCAGATCCGCACTCCGCAGAGCAGCTTTCTCGGCCAGCTGGAGGTCATCCAGCGTTCCATGCGCGTGGCCCTGGCGCGTGAGGTGGACAAGCTGGAGGGTTCGCTCAATTTTCTCGCCACGGTGGGCTCCACCAGCCCCTACATTGGCCTGTTCGGCACCGTGTGGGGCATCATGAACTCCTTCCGCGCCCTGTCCGACGCCCAGGTGAGCACCCTCTCGGCGGTGGCCCCCGGCATCGCCGAGGCGCTCATCGCCACCGCCATCGGCCTGTTCGCCGCCATCCCCGCAGTCATCGCCTACAACGCCTTTTCCGACGACGTGGAGCGGCTCATCACCCAGTACGACAATTTCGTCGAGGAATTCGTGACGCTGTTACAGCGTCATTCCATGAAGGCGGCCTGAACATGGCGTACCATCGACGCAGACGGCGCAAGCCCATGGCCCAGATCAACGTCGTGCCCTACATCGACGTCATGCTGGTGCTGCTGGTCATCTTCATGGTCACTGCGCCCAAGCTGCAGGAAGGGGTGGAGGTGCAGCTGCCGCAGGCCACCGCCAAGCCGGTGGACAGCCCCGAGGACAAGGACCGCATCGTGGTGACCGTGGACGCCCAGGGCCGCCTGTATCTGGACCGCGACGGCCGCAACGCGCCACCCCTGGCGCCCGCCGAGCTGGCCGGGCGGGTGGCCGCCCTGCTGGCCCGGCGGCAGGACAAGCGCGCCTTCGTGCGCGCCGACCGGGCGGTGGACTACGGCGCCGTCATCCAGGCCATGACCGCCCTGCAGGCGGCCGGCGCCGAGCGCATCGGGCTGCTCACCGAGCCGCCGCCGAAGAAGAAAAAGCAATGACGATCACGCTCAGGGGAGACAACGCCATGACCATACGCCGCATGCCGGCCGGGAGCCCGCCATGTGGGCGCTGATTCGCCAGCACCCCGCGGCGGTGCTGGTAGCGGTGCTCATCCACCTGTTCCTGCTGGCCTTCTTCATTGTCAACTTCGACTGGCACCGTCCCACGGGTGGCCAGCCCCAGCCCATCCTGGCCGAGGCCGTTACCGATCCGCAGCAGGTCGAGGCCCTGCAGCAGCAGATGCAGCAACCGCCCGCGCCCGAGCCGCCACCCCAGCCGCCGCAGCCGACTCCGGAACCGCCGCCGCAACCGGCACTCGAACAGCAAAAGGCCGAGGCCGCGCGCCAGCGTGAGCTGGCGGAGGAGCGGCGCCGCGCCGAGGCGGAAAGGCAGAAGCGCGAGGCCGAGCAGCGCCGCAAGGCCGAGGAGGAACGCAGGAAAAGGTTGGAGGCCGAAAAACGGCGCAAGGCCGAGGCCGAGCGCAAGAAGAAGCTGGAGGCGGAGAAGCGCCGCAAGGCCGAGGAAGAACGCAAGAAAAGGCTGGAGGCCGAAAAACGGCGCAAGGCCGAAGAGGAACGGAAGAAGAAGCTCGAGGCCGAGAAGCGGCGCAAGGCCGAGGCCGAGCGCAAGCGCAAGGAGGCCGAGCGCCGCAAGCGGCTGGCCGCCGAGGAGCGACGCCGCGAGGCGGAACGCAAGGCCGAGCAGGAGCGCCTGGCGCGCATGATGGCCAGCGAGGAGGCGGCGCTGGCTGCCGCCGCCCTGCAGCGCGAGCGCAACCGCTACATCGCGGCCATCAAGCGGCGCGTGCAGAGCAACTGGCTGCGACCGCCCGACACGCCCACCGGCCAGTGCAAGGTGCTGGTGACGCAGGCCCCCAACGGCGCCATCCTGGACGTCAAGGTGGAGCCGTCGGCGAGCTGCAACCCGGCCATGCGCCAGTCGGTGGAAAAGGCGGTGTGGCGTTCCGATCCCCTGCCGCGCCCGCCCAGCCGCAAGGTGTACGAGCGGCAGATCCGCTTTGTCTTTGAACCCCTGTCATGAAGAAAGAGTCAACGCCATGCGCAAGCTGAACGGATTGCTTTTCACCCTGCTGCTCCTGGCCTGCCTGCCCGTGCAGGCGGCGCTGGAGATCCGCATTACCCAGGGCATCGAGGATGCCTACCCCATCGCCATCGTCCCCTTCGCGTGGTCGGGCGGGGGCCAGCCGCCGCTGGCGGTGGACCAGGTGGTGAGCGCCGACCTGCGCCGCAGCGGACAGTTCAACCCGGTGGCGCACGGGCGCTTTCCGCAACCGGATGTGCGTGCCGAAAATCTGGAGCTGTATCGCTGGCGCGAGAAGAAGATCGACTACGTGGTGGTGGGGACCATGAAGGCCCAGGCACCCGGCGCCTATCGCGTGGAGTTCCGCCTGTTCGACAGCATCAAGGGCCAGCAGCTGGCCGGCTACGCCTTCACCACCGACCGCGC
>JALVPS010000295.1 GCA_027031685.1 Gammaproteobacteria bacterium
TGGCAGAGTGCCTACCCGGGAGGGGTTCGAACCCGACAGAGGGTTCGACGAATCGGCAGGAAGCCGATTCGGACGCGCAGCGCCCCGCAGGGGCGAGGGCCAGGATGGCCCGAGTCCATCCCTCCCTTCCATGATCCCCAGCCACCTGCCAGGCCGGGGCCGTGTGCCACACGCCTGCCACTCGGCACGCTCCAGCCAGGTGTTCATGTCCTGAAAGCCGCCCCGGACGGATTTGGGTTTTTGGCAAATCAGGGGTGTGGCACCAGCCGCCGTACCCGGCTGATCTCGACATGGATTCCATCATCGGCAACGAAGTAAGAGGGATCTATGTCTATTTTGGCGGGGTAGCCAAGTTGGCGGTCGAGATGCAGTTCGACCCGATCCGGAACCTTGGCCAGTTGCCTTCCGATCCAGTCGAACCATTGGGATATGGTCCTGAAGCCAGGGGGTACTTCGGCCAAGGTTTTCCCTTTGTCGAGGTCATGTACCGCAACGACACGATCGTTCATCACACGGACACGCGCATGCCGGGGGAGTGCGCAATAGCAGGTCTGCGTGATGTCATAGACGTAGTTCTGCATGTGCAGAAGATCCCAGGTTGCCCGGGCGCTGGTGCCCCGGGCAGCCACGGTCAACTGGGGATCCTGCTCCATATAACTGTCATGATTTTCTGCCGTAAGTGGTGTACTGCATGTGAGCAGCAGCAACAGCGCAATGGTGCCCCTTTGTAACCGGCGATGGGCGCCCCCAGCGGGAATGGCAGCCCACCGCCACATGGATGCATGGAACCTAGCTGGCAGCGACACGGCGCTTGCGCTCCCAACCCAACAGCATGGCTATTCCGCTGCCAAACAGCCATACGGCGGGTGGCAGAGGTACTGGAGTTACGTTGACGTCCCAGCCTATATCGTCGAGTGCCGCGACATCGAGATCCGTGAAACGCTTGCGTTTTCCGCTTCCAATGCTGGGATCCATGGCCGCCTCCTGCAGGATGCCGGCAACAAGGCTCATGGTGCCGTTTGCCCAGTGGGAGTGATGACTATCCAGGCGGGGATGGCTGCCATAAACGGCGGTGGCTCTGGCGCCCAGGAAAGTACCATCGCTCCCGACCAGGTTGTCCCATGAACCGGCCGTGCCGATACCGAGCACATGGCCCAGCTCATGTAGCGCCACGGAATAGAAGTCAATGCCGGTAAATGACTCGTCGGTAGAGGGGTCGGGGTCGAAATACCAGTTTGTCGATGCATTGAAAGTAATGGCTCCACCCCAGGGAGCAAAGTCCGTATTGGGTGCGCCGGCCTCGCCCCGCGTGCGTATATTGTCGAGGAAACTGGAGCTGCCACTCGCGGAATAGCCGCCTGGGCCGCCTTTCCCCAGTGTAGAACCCGGCAGATTACGGCCACCAACGAAAATAGTCAAGGTGTCGGCCTCCACACTAAAGTTACTTTTGGCGATGGTCGCTCCAGTGCTCGGATTGGTGAAGCGGGCAGTGAAATGGTTTCCATTGCCTGAAGTGATGGCGGTCAGGTCATCGCTCAAGATCGACTCGAAGTAGTGACCGGCGGCATTGAGTACGGAACGGCGGGCGCTGCTCGAAAAAAACCCGTTCGTATCGTAGGTGTAGTCGAATTTCAGGGTCAATGCCTGCACGGCCGAGATGGAGCAGGCGAGTGCCACGGTTGTTGCCAGCACAGTCCCTTTTTTAATGAAAGTGTCCATAGGATCAATTCCTCCCTATATAACAGCTGATGTTGGCCCCGATCAGCGACAAGCCCTGTTCATCACTAATCAGGTAATCGCTTCGAGTACCGGCATTGGCTACTGGTTCCTGTTTTCATGGAAATTAATATCCATTGTTTTGAAAATGAGATGCAGGTCACAGAATTTTGTAGGATACTTGATTTGGGCGTCAGATTCTGGCTGCTTGTATCACTGCCTGGTCCCGGATGATTCCATCAGTCGGGAGCATGCTCCTGTTCGTGGATTGGGTTCTGTCCGAGCAGGTGATCGACGAGTTGTCTGGGAGTAAGGGGGGCACCTCGAGAAGCGGGGGTTCCCGCGTCACTTGGCAGGAAAAATCGATTGCTTATGCTGGGCCGGATGCCAGGATCCAGGGTTTTCGAGGTGCCCGGGAGTGACAGGGGAAGAAACCGGAACTGCTCGTCGAGAATCTCGGGGATCACCTGGACCCTGATACCCGCCAATGCTCGAAGATACGGCTTTCCGGGCCACCTGAAATGGGGTGTGCCCTCTGCCGTGTGTGAGGTGGGCGATGATCCGCGGGGTGTCTCAGGGCTCGCCGTCGTCGCGTGCCTTGCCCATCAGGTGGATGCCCAGTGCGCCCAGCACCAGCCACAGGGCCATGACCCCCATGCCCAGCACCGCGCCGATCTGGCGCTGGAAGAACAGCACCGCCAGCGAGGCCACCAGGCAGGCCACGCCGAGCCAGAAGTAGATATGATTGCGCGCCTTGTCGTTCATGGCTGTGTCCGTTCCTGTCACCTGCCCCCAAGGTAGCCACCCGCGGGCCCGGGATCCAGTCTGGCGGTGCGCAATGGCCACAGCTTATCCACAGGTGGCCCACTGTGGGCGCACATCTTATCGACGGACTTGTGCCCGGAAACCCCATCATATTGTGCCTCCAGTGGCGCCCTGCTACGCTATCTTGTGTTTGCGGCCCGCGGGGATAAAGCAGGGAACGCCCCGGCCGTCAAGGGGGTGCGGGCCGCACGGCCCGGCCAGCCGTCGCCACAACAAAGCCACAGAACAGGATCCAGACACATGAAGAAAAGCCATCTCCACAGCGTCACGCTACGGGAGGAAGGGGTCGTCGCGGTGGGTGACATCCCGCTGCAGCCGGCGTCCTACGACATCTGGGACAAGAAATACCGCCTCAAGGCCAAGGACGGGACCATCATCGACGAGACCATCGACCATACCTGGCAGCGCGTGGCGCGTGCCTTGGCCGAGGTGGAGGAGACGCCCGAGCTGCGCGAGCACTGGTATCGTGAATTCCTGTGGGCGCTGCGCCACGGCGCCATCCCGGCCGGGCGCATCACCTCCAACGCCGGCGCCCGCAAGCACAAGCCGGCCACCTCGACCATCAACTGCACCGTGTCCGGCACCATCGGCGACTCTATGGACGACATCCTCAAGAAGGTCCATGAGGCCGGCATGACCCTCAAGGCCGGCTGCGGCATCGGCTACGAGTTCTCCACCCTGCGCCCGCGCGGCGCCTACGTGTCCGGGGCCGGGGCCTACACCTCCGGGCCGCTGTCCTTCATGGACATCTTCGACTCCATGTGCTTCACCGTCTCCTCCGCCGGCGGCCGGCGCGGGGCGCAGATGGGCACCTTCGACGTGCGCCACCCGGACGTCATCGAGTTCATCCGCGCCAAGCGCGAGGACGGCCGCCTGCGCCAGTTCAACCTGTCGCTGCTCATCACCGAGGACTTCATCAAGGCCGTCAAGGCCGACGCCGACTGGCAGCTGGCCTTCCCCATCCAGGCCAAGGAGCTGGAGACCGAGCAGCTGGACCTGGACGACCCCGAGCAGGTCGTGTGGCGCGACTGGCCCAGCCACGAGGGCCTGATCGTCAACGACGAGGGGCTGGTGGCCTGCAAGGTGTACAAGACCATCCGCGCCCGCCGCCTGTGGGACGTCATCATGTCCTCCACCTACGACTACGCCGAGCCGGGCTTCATCCTCATCGACAAGGTCAATGAGATGAACAACAACTGGTGGTGCGAGGACATCCGCGCCACCAACCCCTGCGTCACCGCCGACACCTGGGTGCAGACCAGCGACGGGCCGCGTCAGGTGGTGGAGCTGGTGGGCCGGCCGTTCCACGCTGTGGTGGATGGGCGCGCCCACGCCAGTGGTCCGCAGGGCTTCTTCCGCACCGCGCGCAAGCCGGTGGTGCGCCTGCAGACGCGCGAGGGCCATGCCCTGCGCCTGACCGCCGACCACCGCGTGCGGCGGGTGACGCGCGCCACCCGCTGGTCGCTGGAGACGGAGTGGACCCCGGCCGCTGAGCTGCGCCCCGGTGACCGGGTGCTGCTCAACCGGCACCTGGGCCAGCAGTGGGCTGGCCCGCTGGGTGACGCGGAGGGCTATCTGCTGGGGCTGCTGGTGGGCGACGGCACGCTGAAGGCCGACAAGGCGGTCCTGTCCGTGTGGCTGGCGCGTCAGGCGGTCAACGGCGCGGACGCCCCGGCCGGCGGCTGGGCGGTGATGCGCGCGGCGGAGGCCGCGGCGCGCGCCCTGCCGCACCGGGCGGACTTCGGCGGCTTTCACGAGGTCCCGGGGTGCGGCGAGTGGCGCCTGAGCCTGGCGGCGCTGCGCGACCTGGCCTTCGCGCTGGGCATGCGGCCGGGTGACAAGGCCATCACCCCGGCCATGGAGCGCGGCTCCTCCGCCTTCCACGAGGGCTTCCTGCGCGGCCTGTTCGATGCCGACGGCTCGGTGCAGGGCACGCAGGCCAAGGGCGTGTCGGTGCGCCTGGCCCAGAGCGACCTGGCCCGCCTGGAGGCGGTCCAGCGCATGCTGCTGCGCCTGGGCATCCCGTCCACCATCTACCGTGACCGGCGCGCGGCGGGCACCTCGCTGCTGCCGGACGGCCGCGGCGGGCGG
>JALVPS010000296.1 GCA_027031685.1 Gammaproteobacteria bacterium
CCACATCGGCAGCGACTTCATGGTGAAGGACGGCCGCGAGTGCGGCGTCATGCGCAAGCGCACCGCCGTCCGCCAGGCCCAGCCCCTGCGCCCCTGAGCGCCATGGCCGCGGGCACCCCGACCGCGGCCCCCCCGTCTCCCCCCGACGACGGTCTGTATGCCGCCGTCATCCGCTGTCATGGTGGCCTGGAAGCGGCCTTCGCCGCCCATCAGGAGGCCCTGTTGCTGGGCGAGCTGGCCCTGGCCGGTGAGCTGCTGGACGCCTACCGCGCCCTGCAGCGCGTGCACATCGGCTTCGAGGATGGCCAGCTGCTGCGCCGCGCCCGCCAGGGCGGTTTCGACCTGCGCTGGCCGCTGCGCCTGTACGACGCCGAACACCGCAAGATCGAGGACCTGCTGGACAAGGTGACGAAACGGCTGGCGGCCCTGCCCGCCGACGACGAGGCCGCCCTGCGCCGGGAGGTGCTGGCCCTGCTGGAGGTGGAGCGGGTGCTGAAGCACGTCTGCGAACACCACGAGGCGCGCGAGGAGCAGGACCTGCTGCCGCGCCTGGACCGCTGGCTGCCGCCCGCCGAGCGGTCCGCCCTGGCCGCCGCCTTTGCGGCCGACTGGGCGCGGGCGCTGGCCGGGCAGGCGGCGCTGCACGAGCGGGCCCGGCACAGGCTGGACGGGCTGCGTTTCCGGCGCGGCTAGTCCTCTTCACGTGGCGCGGCCACCAGCGGCACGGCCACCGTCAGGGTGCGCGCCGCCGTCCCTTCGCCGCGCCGCACCGTCACCCGCACGCGTTCCCCTGGCTGCCGCTCTAGCAGGGCCAGCTTGAGGTCCGCGAAGTGGCGCACGGGGCGGTCGTCGATGGCCAGGATGCGGTCGCCCTTGCGCAGCCCCGCCTTGGGCGCTGCGCTGCCGGGCGAGAAGCCGCTGATCGCCACCTGCCCGTCGCCGGTGTCCAGGAAGGCCCCCAGCAGCCCGGTCGGCGGCAGGGTCGCGGGCCGGTTGAGCACCAGATAGTCCACCCGGCCGCGCGCCCGTTCGGCGTTGCCCATGACCGTGGTCGTGGGGATCGCCAGGTGGCGTTTCAGGTCGGCCGGCACGCCGTGGCCGTCGGCCATGTGCCCGAAGCCGATGAGCAGAGCCATGCGCCGCCCGGGGTGGCGGCGCAGGTAGTCGGCGGCGGCCTCGGCCATGGTCTCGTCCCATACCCGTTGCACCTCCAGAAAGCGCTTCAGACCGCCCCGGTTCTGCGCGTGGTGCTCGAAGGTGGCCTGCAGGTCGGCGCGGTAGGCGGGATCGGCGGGATGGATCTCGGTCGGCAGGCGGGCGCGCTGGGCCGGGCTCAGGCCGGCCAGGCCGTGGCGGCTCACGGCGTCCGACAGCTCGCTGGCCGGGCGCAGGGCCACCAGCGGCACCCCCCGTTCGCGCGCCCAACGCAGGATGGGGCGCACCAGCCGGTAGTCATAGCGCCAGCGTTCGAAGTACTGGGTGCGGTGCAGCATCTCGGCCTCGTCGATGCGCCCCGCCACCCAGTCGTCGAGCGCCTGCTGGTACGGGCGCTGGAACCACTCCAGCCCCACCGCCAGCGCCGGATCCTGCCCGTGCAGGGCTTTGAGCACCGCCAGCTGCACCAGGTGGTGGTCGTAGCGCACGTGCACCTCGCCCACGAACACCGCCCGCTGCGGGCGCAGGCGGGCCACAAAGGCGGGCCAGGGGAGCTGCTCGCCCTGGCGGGTCAGCACCGGCGGCATGGGCCCCTGGCCGAGCAGGCCATTGCCGGACGGCAGGCAGGCCGCCAGCCCCAGGGTCAGCAGGAGGGCGGCGAGCAGCGTCGGGAGGCGGGTGCTATCTTTCGGCATCACGTGGCAATCCCGGGTGATGTGATGACAAGAGGCGAAGGCGTGGGGCGCCAGTGTAGCAGGTCGGCCTGGTGGCGCTGGTGGGGGCTGTGCTGGCTGCTGCTGTTGGCGGGGCCGGCCGGGGCGAGCGCCGCCGCGCCGGACCACGACCTGCGCGTCACATTAATGCCCGACGCGGGGCGCCTGGCCGTGCAGGACCGGCTCACCCTGCCGGCCGCCCCGGCCGACGGCGTGCTGCGCTTCGCGCTGGGCGCCACCCTGGCGCTGACCGTGGACGGCCGGCCGGTGGCGCCCCGCTCCCGCGAGGGCGGCCTGGCCCGCTACGCACTCCCGCTGGCCGCGGGCCAGCGGACGGTGACCCTGGACTACGCCGGGCCGCTGCGCGGCACGCCCGACTGCGACTGGCTGCGCGAGCCGTGCCGCAAGCTGGACGGGGCGGGCGTGTTCCTGGGCGCGGACACGGCCTGGTACCCGTGGCTGGCGGCGGAGGCCCAGACCCACACCCTGCGCCTCACGCTGCCGGCCGGCTGGCGGGCGGTGAACCCCGGCCGGCAGGTGGCGCGGGAGATCCTGGCCGACGGGCGCCAGCGGGTGACCTGGCGCAGCGACGCGCCCCTGCCGGGGCTGTACCTGCTGGCCGGGCCCTTCGCGCGCCACGCACGGGCCGTGGGCGGCGTGCAGGCCGAGGTGCTGCTGCGCGACGACGACCCGGCGCTGGCCGAGCGCTACCTGGCGGCCATCGCCCGCTACCTGCCGCTGTACGAGGAGCGGCTGGGGCCCTATCCCTACCCGCGCTTCACGGTGGTGGAGAGCTTCTGGGAGACCGGCTGGGGCATGCCCTCCTTCACCCTGCTGGGCGGGCGCGTGCTGCGCCTGCCGTTCATCGTGCACACCTCGCTGCCCCACGAGCTGCTGCACAACTGGTGGGGCAACGGCGTGTTCGTGGCCGCCGACAGCGGCAACTGGTCGGAGGGGCTGACCGCCTACCTGGCCGACCACTACCTGCGCGAGCGGCGCGGCCAGGGCGCCGACTACCGGCGCGACGCCCTGCAGAAGTACGCCGACTACGTGCGTCGCGGGCGAGACTTCCCGCTGGCCGCCTTCCGCAGCCGCCACAGCGGCGCCAGCGAGGCGGTGGGCTATGCCAAGGGCCTGATGGTGTTCCACATGCTGCGCCGCGAGGTGGGCGAGGCCCACTTCTGGGCGGCGCTGCGCGCCTTCTACCGGCAGTACCGCTTCCGCCCGGCGGGCTTCGACGACATCGCCGCCGTCTTTTCCGCCCAGGCCGGGCGCGACCTGGGACCGTTCTTCGACCAGTGGGTGCAGCGCCCCGGCGCCCCCCACCTGGTGCTGGCCGCGGCGCGGGTCGAGCCGGCCGGCGACGGGCGCAGCCGCGTGCGCTTCACGCTGGGCCAGGACCAGGCCGGGCCGCCCTTCACCCTGCGCGTGCCGCTGCGCATCGAGCGGGCCGCGGGGCCGCCCTGGCGCGGCGAGGTCCTGCTGCGCCAGCGCCGCCAGGACTTCGCCATCACCCTCGACGGGCGGGCCACGCGCCTGGTGGTGGACCCCAACTTCGACTGCTTCCGCCTGCTGGATGCCGCCGAGCGGCCCGCCAGCCTGGGGCAGGTATTCGGCAGCGAGCGGCTGGTGCTGGTCCACCCGCCGGGGGCCGACTGGCGGGCTGCGGCCGAGGCGCTGGCCGGCGTGTGGCGCCGGCCGGGGCGGGCGGTGACCGTGCAGGACGACGGGCGGCCCCCGCCGGCCACGGGGGCGGTGGTGCTGCTGGGCCGCGCCAACCGGCTGGCGGTTCACTGGCCGCGCCTGGCCGCGGTGGCGGAGGCGGGGGCGCTGACCGTGGATGGCCGGATGCTGGGTGGGCCAGGCCAGATGCTGGTGCTGGCGGCGCGCGACGCGAGTGGCCGCCCGGCCCTGTGGCTGAGCGGGCCGCGCCAGGCGCTGGCGGGACTGGGCCGGCGCCTGCCGCACTACGGCAAGTACAGCTACCTGGCCTTCACCGGTGGGGACGGCCGCCTCCTCGCCAAGGGGCGCTGGCCGGTCGGCGACTCGCCCCTGGTGGCGCGCCTGGCGCCGGTGAGCACCGCGCCCTGAGCGGCCGGGAGGGCGTTCTGTGAGCGGGTTAATACAAAGAATCACACTTTAACCGTTAATCTCTCCATCGTTTTGCCGCCATGTCCGCCGGCCTGCGGCCATCCCTTGAGCCTCGCCGGGCTCGGGACCTGCCGGGGTGTGGGCCGGGCCGTTATGTTGCGGGGCCTCGCGAGCAGCGCCCTTACGCATAACGAGAATCAATCGGGGAGATACAACACGTGTCCACCAACGTCGATACCCAGAATGCCGTCCAGTTCTACAACCAGCTCGATGATATCTGCGTGAGCGGCCTGCGCCAGGCCCTCAACCCCCAGACCCACGTCTACGACCGGCAGATCCTCGACAACCAGTGGGTGCATACCTACGACGCCTATCCCACCGAGGATCTGACCTCCACCGCCATCTGCCTGATCGGCATTCACCGTGCCGGCCTGGCGCCGTCCAGCCTCGACCTGGACCCGCAGCAGACCCTGCGGGCCATGACCGCCCTGGCGCGGCGGCGCAACTATCCGGGCGGTTTCGGCCTGGTGGTGTGGGCCAATGCGGTGTGGGACGGGTTGCCCCTGGACGAGCTGCAGGCCGAGTGCGGCGTGGATCTGAGCCACATCGCGCGCCACGTCAAGGCCATTACCACCATGGAGACGGCCTGGCTGGCCAGCGGGCTGGCCC
>JALVPS010000297.1 GCA_027031685.1 Gammaproteobacteria bacterium
CCCTTACTCTTTAGACCTCCCTCCCCCTCGCCGTATAGCACAAATGCCAAACGCCAAGAACCAGCTCAAACTCGGCATAGCACAACCCGCCCCGGTACAGATGCTCTTCAAGGAATCCACCCGTTTGTGCCAGAATTGGCGCTGATAGATGCGAGACGCCCCTTATCCTGTGACCCTCTCCACAGAACCGAGCAGATTATTGAATGCCAGAGAGAATACGGTTACACTGCGACAGGTTTTGCAATATTATACAGCAAAGCGATGCCGTATAGCACGAACGTTCATATAATTAATTGTTAGAGCTACTCGGAGTATAAGATGGCATCTCTTGCAGAAGAATTAATGCATACGACTGTCAGGCTTGAAGGACAAAAAATGCAAGGAACTTCTGTTGGGACAGGGTTCTTCTTTATGCACGAGCAACGATTATTCCTCATAACAAACAAGCATGTTGTAGAGGACGTAGTTGATGGAAATTTTGTAGTGTTGAAAGGAAAGGTAGATGGAGACACAAAAAAGCCTTTACTCGGTCATGGTTATAGGATCCCATTCAACGCAAATAATTTTATAGGCCATCCAGATCCGAGTGTAGACGTGGCCGCCATGAATGTTTCAGCAATATTCAGCGAAGCTGAGAATAACGGACACATACTGTTCTGGAAGAACCTTAGGGAAACCGAATTCCCCACACAAGAGCAGATTGACAAATTCATTTCCCCAATAGAGGAAATTATATTTATCGGGTACCCAAGTGGCATATGGGACACAAAAAATATTCTCCCAATAATAAGAAAAGGCATAACAGCCACTCCTTATTATACCGACTTCGACGGGCAAAAGAAATTTCTGATTGATGCGTCAGTATTTCCAGGCTCTAGCGGTAGCCCTGTATTCATCTACTATGCTGGCGGATACTCAGATAAAGAAGGGAGTCTTTATGTGGGCAACAGGATGCACTTTTTAGGAATTGTTGCGCAGGTATATAAACGCGTAGAGCAGGGTAATATTCGGATTGTCAATATCCCAACACAACAACTGCCTGTCGCAGAAATTGACCAAATGATTGATCTCGGCATCGTTTTTAAGGCGGAAACAATAAAGGAATGTGTGGAGCATTATGTCGATGCAGTCAATGCCTCTAACAATCAAACCCAGCCGACACAGTAAACTGCGCGGCTGATTTATGCGTTATGCGCAAGCTTCACCCCGCATGTCTGAAACACATTTATTCAGGTTAAATTGACACATGTTAACGAAAATTGAAGAAACCATATCCCGATTTCTGCCAGACAGCTTGTTGAAGCTAGAAAACCCACAAACGGATATTCCACGCATAGCTAAAGATCAGGCTCTGGTACAGCAAATTGAGTCAGCTGTTCAGCAAACACCGACCAATCATGATCTTTATCAAGCAGACTCTAGAAAACTATCATTTATTCCTGATGAATCGGTTCATCTTGTCGTTACGTCCCCTCCTTATTGGACGCTAAAAAAATACCGTGAGCATGAGGGTCAGTTGGGAGAGATCGCTGACTACGAAAAATTCCTTAAAGAGCTGGACAAAGTTTGGAAGCATTGCTATCGGGTATTAGTTCCAGGTGGTCGATTAGTGTGTGTAGTTGGTGACGTATGCCTGTCGAGGCGTAAGAACAATGGTAGGCACACAGTCGTTCCTCTTCACGCATCCATCCAAGAACATTGTAGAAAGATAGGGTTTGATAACCTTGCGCCTATTATATGGCATAAGATAGCAAATGCGGTATTCGAAGCGCACGGAAATGGGGCTGGATTTCTTGGAAAGCCCTATGAACCGAATGCAGTTATTAAAAATGATATCGAATTTATACTGATGGAGCGTAAGCCGGGGGGCTATAGGAAACCATCCATCGAAACGCGCCTCCTATCTATTATATCTGATAAAAACCACAAGCAGTGGTTCCAGTCTATTTGGTCTGGTCTAACCGGCGCCTCAACACGGAGCCATCCAGCACCTTATCCAGAAGAGTTGGCAGAACGGTTAATTCGGATGTTTAGCTTTGTTGGAGATACTGTTTTAGACCCATTTATGGGAACTGGGACAACTACCATCGCTGCTGCAAAATGGGGTCGAAATAGTATAGGGGTTGAGCTAGACCCACATTATTTCAAGATAGCAGAGAAAAGAATAAGGAACTCAACTAATTCTCTATTTTCTCATGCGGAAATCAGGATTGAACCGAAATTTAGGAAGAAGAGAAAATGACAGATTACGTAGATAGAGTTGCCAAGGCTGTTCAATATTTTTGGGAGGTTCGGTCAAAGCAGAAGAAAACCCAAGGTTCAGCGACCGGAGTAAAGGATCATGGAAACCGCAGTGCTGTCACAGGTGGGAAGCACCTTGATGGGTTCGTAAACTTGATTGCAGAGATACTAACTGAATCTGGCTTGCCTGATCACACTATTCATACCCGCTCCACTACATTGCCAGGATATTTTAGGCCAACCAAAGACTGGGATTTGGTAGTTGTAGTAGATGGGATTATGTTGGCATCCGTTGAATTCAAGGCCCATGTTGGACCATCGTTTGGTAACAATTTTAATAATCGCGTGGAAGAAGCGCTGGGAAATTCCATAGACCTTCTCACAGCGTACCGAGAAGGAAAATTTAAACCTTCTCAAAAGCCCTGGCTAGGCTGGTTAATGCTGTTGGAAGAGACAAAAAGTTCAACTTCACCGGTAGCGGTTAAGGAGCCCCATTTCGAAGTATTCCCGGAGTTTAAAGAAACTTCATATGCCAAGCGCTATGAGATTTTCTGTGAACGCTTAGTAAGGGAACGAATGTATGACTCCGCCTGCCTGATATTGTCGGATAGTGATAACGGGCTAAAGGGCAGTTACTCGGAACCTAACCAGGAATTTGGCTTTAGGGCATTTGCTACGTCATTGGTGTCACACGCGATGGCCTATGCTAAATTACGAGAATAAAGCGCATACCAATACACTTTACCTGACCGCTATTCCGCTGTGCTCCATGGCGGCAAATGAGCTTAGTCGTTATATGCCTCTGGTCCCAGAGAGCCATTGCATTCCCAATATCAATCCACAGGATTCCACTGCCATCCGTTTCCTCGATGGCGCAATGGTTCAGAACCCTCTGCCCGAGCACAGATTCAGAGTAGCCGCCGACCGATCGGCGAGCGCCCTCAGCCCAGTCCACGATATAACGCCAAGTATTCCTTAGCGCTCCGGTCCCAGCTGAAGTCGCGGGCCATGCCGTTACGCTGGAGGCGGCGCCAGGCGTCGGGCTGTTGGTAGAGGGCGAGGGCTGCCTGGACGGCGGTGACCAGCCCGGCGGCGTCGAGGCTGGGGAGGAAGAAGCCGGTGGCGGTGCCATCGCGCAGGGTGGCGTCGTTGGCGCCCACGACGGTGTCGGCCAGGCCGCCGGTGTGGCTGACGATGGGCGGGGTGCCGTACACCTGGCTGTACATCTGGTTGAGGCCGCAGGGTTCGAAGCGGGAGGGCATGAGGAAGGCGTCGGCGCCGGCCTCCAGGAGGTGGGCCAGGTCCTCGTCGTAGCCGATGTAGCAGCCTACCCGTCCCGGCCATTCGCTCTCGGCGGCCAGGGCGCGGTCTTCCAGGGCGGCCTCGCCGGAGCCGACCAGCACCAGCCGCACCGGCAGTTCCATCAATTCGGGCAGGGCGTCCAGCAGCAGGTCGGTGCCTTTCTGGTGCACCATGCGGCCCACGGTGCCCAGCAGGAAGCCATCGTCCGGCGTCCAGCCGTAGCGGCGCTGCAGGGCGGCCTTGCAGTCGGCCTTGGCGTCGAGGTGGTCGGCGTCGTAGTGGCAGGGCAGGTGGGGGTCGGTGGCCGGGTTCCACTGCTCGGTGTCGATTCCGTTGAGGATGCCCACGAGGTCGGCGCTGCGGTGGCGCAGCAGGCCGGCCAGGCCGTAGCCGAAGGCCTCGGTCTGGATCTCGCGCGCGTAGGTGGGGCTGACGGTGGTGAGCTTGTCGGCGTACACCAGCCCGCCCTTGATGAAGGAGAAGTGGCCGTGGAACTCCAGCCCCTCGGGCGACCAGTAGTGGGCGGGCAGTTGCAGGCGGGTCAGGGTCTCGCGCGGGAACAGGCCCTGGTAGGACAGGTTGTGGATGGTGAACACGCTGGGCAGGTGGTGGCCCTCCACGTCCAGGTACACCGGCAGCAGGCCGGTCTGCCAGTCGTGGCAGTGCGCGAGGTCGAAGTGGGCGTCGGGCGCCAGGGCGTCGGCCACCACGCGGGCCAGCACCTGGTTGAACAGGCCGAAGCGCAGGTCGTTGTCGGGCCAGGGGTGGCCGTCCGGCCCCACGTAGGGGTTGCCGCCGCGCTCGCCGAACAGGGGGTGGTCGACGATCCACAGCCGCACGCCGTCCGGCCCGGTGGCCTCCTTGAGCAGGGCGTAGCCCTGCAGGCAGGGCACGTGGGTGACGGTGTGCAGGTCCACCGTCAGCCGCGCCAGCAGGTCGGCGTAGCCGGGCAGGGCCAGGGTGACCCGGGCGCCGGCCCGCTGCAGGGCGCGCGGCAGGTAGCCGGCCACGTCGCCCAGGCCGCCGGTCTTCATCCACGGAAAGGCCTCGCTGGCCGCGAACAGCACGCGCACGGTCAGCCCTCCACCGGACGCAGGATGATGCCGGCCAGCGGCGGCAGGGTGAGCGACAGGGAGACGGGCTGGCCCATCCACGGCTGGTCCTCCACCGCCAGGCGGCCGGCGTTGCCCAGGTTGCTGCCGCCGTAGTAGGCCGAGTCGGAGTTGAACACCTCCTCGTAGGCGGCCGCCGCCGGCACGCCGATGCGGTAGTCGTGGCGCGGCACGGGGGTGAAGTTGAGCACCACCACCAGCCAGGCGTCGCCGGCCCGGCGCAGGAAGGAGATCACCGACTGCTCGCTGTCGTGGCAGTCGATCCAGGCGAAGCCCTCCGGCTCGAACTCGCGCCCGTGCAGGGCCGGCTCGCTCCGGTACAGGCGGTTGAGGTCGGCCAGCAGGTCGCGCACGCCGCGGTGCTCGGGGTAGTCCAGGTAGTGCCAGGGCAGGGCCGTGGCGTGGTTCCACTCCTCGCGCTGGGCCAGCTCGCCGCCCATGAACAGCAGCTTCTTGCCGGGGTAGGTGTAGTGGTAGGTGTAGAGCAGGCGCAGGTTGGCGAATTGCTGCCAGAAGTCGCCCGGCATCTTGGACAGCAGGGAGCGCTTGCCGTGCACCACCTCGTCGTGGGAGAAGGGCAGCACGAAGTTCTCGCTGTACTGGTAGAGCATGCCGAAGGTGAGCCGCTCGTGGTGGTAGCGGCGGAAGATGGGGTCCTGGGCGAAGTAGTCCAGCGTGTCGTGCATCCAGCCCATGTTCCACTTCATGGAGAAGCCCAGGCCGCCCACCCAGGTGGGGCGCGACACGGCCGGCCAGGCGGTGGACTCCTCGGCCACCATGATGGCGCCGGGGAAGTTGCTGCCCACCACGCTGTTCAGCTGGCGCAGGAAGTCGATGGCCTCCAGGTTCTCGTTGCCGCCGTACTGGTTGGGCAGCCAGTCGCCCGGCTCGCGCGAGTAGTCCAGGTAGAGCATGGAGGCCACGGCGTCCACGCGCAGGCCGTCGATGTGAAACTCCTCCAGCCAGTACACGGCGTTGGAGATGAGGAAGTTGCGCACCTCGTTGCGGCCGTAGTTGAAGATGCGCGTGCCCCAGTCGCGGTGCTCGCCGCGGCGCGGGTCGGCGTGCTCGTACAGGGCCGTGCCGTCGAAATGGGACAGCGCCCAGTCGTCGCGCGGGAAGTGGGCCGGCACCCAGTCGAGGATGACACCGATGCCCTGCTGGTGCAGATGATCCACGAAGTAGCGGAAGTCGTCCGGCGTGCCGAAGCGCGCGGTGGGCGCGTAGTAGCCGGTCACCTGGTAGCCCCAGGAGGCGTCCAGCGGGTGCTCGGCCACCGGCAGCAGCTCCACGTGGGTGTAGCCGAGGGCGGTGACGTGCTCGGCCAGGCGGTGGGCCAGCTCGCGGTAGTTGAGGAAGTTGCCCTGCTCGTCGCGCTGCCAGGAGCCCAGGTGCGCCTCGTAGATGGCGATGGGGCTGTGCTGCCAGTCCCAGTCGCGGCGGCGGCGCAGCCACTCGTCGTCCTGCCACACGTGGGCCGGCGGCGCGGGGATGCGGGCGGCGGTGGCCGGGCGCCGCTCGAACCACTGGCCGTAGGGGTCGGTCTTGGTGAGCAGGGCACCGCTGTCGCGGTTGATCAGCTCGAACTTGTAGGGCATGCCCGCCGGCAGGCCGGGGATGAAGATCTCCCACACGCCGGAGCTGCCGCGGTTGCGCATGGGGTGGCTGCGCCCGTCCCAGCCGTTGAAGTCGCCCACCACGCTCACCCGCTCGGCGTTGGGCGCCCAGGTGGCGAACAGCACCCCGTCGATGCCGTCCACGCTGCGCGGGTGGGCGCCCAGGTAGCGGTAGATGTGCCAGTGGTTGCCCTGGGAGAACAGGTACAGGTCGAACTCCGGGATCTGCGGCCCGAAGCTGTACGGGTCGTAGTACTCGGCGACGCCGCCGGCCTTCAGCTCGGCGCGCAGCAGGTAGTGGGCCGGCACGGCATCGCCCGGGCCCTGCCACACGAACAGGTCGGTGCCCTCCACGCGCTCGAAGGGGGCGCCGCTGTGGGCCAGGGCGAGGGTCTCGGCGAAGGGGGCGAAGACGGTGATGCGCAGGCTGCCATCCGGCTGCCGGTGCGGCCCCAGCACGGTAAAGGGGTCGTGGTGACGACCGCTGATCAGCCGTTGATGGTCGTGTGACAAGACATTGCTTGAAACCTGCATGGGCTCTCCCGTTGAATGTGGCGCGCCGGGCGCGCGGCGGCCCGCCCCGCCCGCCGGCGCGGCACCGCGCTGAAAATCAAGAACAAATCCTGACCCGCTTCATTGACCTGGGTCATAATCGGCTCGCGCTGCGGCGCACCATAATGCGCTGGCCCGCGGCAGGCCACCGCCACCCGACAACCGCTCGCAACAACAAGGCAGGATGATGCACAGACCCACGCCCCGCTTCGTCAGCCGGCTCACCAAGGAAACGCTGGCGCTGGTGCTCGCCGGCGGCCGCGGCTCCCGACTCAAGGAACTCACCATGTGGCGGGCCAAGCCGGCGGTGCCCTTCGGCGGCAAGTTCCGCATCATCGACTTCCCGCTGTCCAACTGCATCAACTCGGGCATCCGCCGCATCGGGGTCATCACCCAGTACAAGGCGCACTCGCTCATCAAGCACATCCAGAACGGCTGGAGCTTCCTGCGCGGGGAGTTCGGCGAGTTTATAGAGCTGCTGCCAGCCCAGCAACGCATCGAGACGGCCTGGTACCAGGGCACGGCGGACGCCATCTTCCAGAACCTGGACATCATTCGCGACGCCCATCCCAAGTACGTGCTCATCCTGGCCGGCGACCACATCTACAAGATGGACTACGGCCCCATGCTGGCCGAGCACGTGGAGAAGGGCGCCGACCTGACCATCGGCTGCTTCGAGGTGCCCATCGAGAAGGCCAGCGCCTTCGGCGTGATGAGCGTGGACGAGGAGAACCGCATCCTGGAGTTCAACGAAAAGCCCGAGGAGCCGGACCACATCCCCGGCCAGCCGGACAAGGCGCTGGTGTCCATGGGCTTTTACGTGTTCAACGCCGAGTTCCTGTTCGACCAGGTCATCCGCGACCACCAGGACCCCTTCTCCGAGCACGACTTCGGCAAGAACATCATCCCCGACGCGGTGCGCAACCACCGCACTTTCGCCTACGCCTCCATCGACCCGCGCACCGGCAAGCAGAACTACTGGCGCGACGTGGGCACCATCGACTCGCTGTGGGAGGCCAACCTGGAGCTGATCGGCGTCTCGCCCGAGCTCAACCTGTACGACGAGGAGTGGCCCATCTGGACCTACCAGACGCAGGCGCCGCCGGCCAAGTTCGTGTTCGACGAGGACGACCGGCGCGGCATGGCCATCGACTCCATGGTGTCCGGCGGCTGCATCATCTCCGGCGCCGTGGTGCGCCACTCGCTGCTGTTCTCCAACGTGCGCGTGGACGAGCACAGCCTGGTGCAGGACTCGGTGGTGCTGCCCGATGTGCAGATCGGGCCCGGCTGCGAGATCCACCGCGCGCTCATCGACCGCGGCTGCATCATCCCGCCCGGCACCAAGATCGGCGTGGACCTGTCGGCCGACCGCAAGAAGTACCGCGTGAGCGCCAACAACGTCATACTGGTCACCCCCGAGATGCTGGGACAGAAGCTGCACCGTGTCCTCTGAAGCGATCACCCCTCTCAATGTGGTGCTCCTGTGGCACATGCACCAGCCGGAGTACCGCGACCTGACCAGTGGCGAGTACCAGCTGCCCTGGACCTACCTGCACGCCATCAAGGACTACTCCGACATGGCGGCCCACCTGGAGAAGCAGGCCGGCGCGCGCGCCGTGGTCAACTTCGCGCCCGTGCTGCTGGAGCAGATCGACGACTACGCCCGCGCCACCCGCGCCTGGCTGGAGCACGGCACGCCCATCCCGGACCCGCTGCTCAACTGCGTGGTGTCCGACGAGCGCTTCTTCACCGACAACGCCGAGCGGCTCAAGGTCATCCAGGCCTGCCTGCGCATCAACGAGGACCGGCTGGTCAAGCGCTACCCGCCCTTCGAGAACCTGACCCGCATCGCCCGCCAGCTGTCCGACCCCGACTCGGTGCGCTACCTGTATCGCGAATTCTTCGTCGATCTGGTGGTGTGGTACCACCTGGCCTGGCTGGGCGAGACCATCAAGCGCGAGAACCCGGTAGTGAGCCGCCTCATCGACAAGGCGCGCGGCTTCGACATGGCCGACCGGCGCGCCCTCATGGAGGTCATCACCGACGTCATCGCCGGCATCATCCCCCGCTACCGGGCGCTGCTGGAGGAGGGCAAGGTGGAGCTGTCCATGTCCCCCTACGCCCACCCCATGCTGCCCCTGCTCATCGACTTCGCCACCCTGCACGAGGCCATGCCGGACGCCGCCCTGCCCGCCTGTCCGCGCTACCCGGAGGGCGAGCAGCGCGCGCAGTGGCACGTGGAGCGCGGCCTGCAGGTGTTCGAGCACTACTTCGGCCAGCGCCCGGTGGGCTGCTGGCCGTCGGAGGGCGGCGTGTCCGACGCGGTGGTGGAGATGCTGGACGGCTACGGCTTCCGCTGGCTGGCCAGCGGCGACACCGTGCTGAAGAACTCCATCCACCGCTACGGCGAGCAGGCCGAGGGCGTGGAGCCGGAGTGCCGCCACCACGCCTGGACGCTGGGCGGCAACGCCATCCGCTTGTTCTTCCGCGATGACGGCCTGTCCGACCTGATCGGCTTCAACTACTCCTCCTGGCACGCCGAGGACGCCGTGGGCGACCTGCTGCAGCACCTGCACAACATCCGCAACCACTGCAGCGACCCGGCCGACAGCGTGGTGTCCATCATCCTGGACGGCGAGAACGCCTGGGAGTACTACCCGGAAAACGGCTACTACTTCCTGGAGACGCTCTACCAGCGGCTGGCCGAGGCGCCCGAGTTCCAGCTCACCACCTACAGCGAGTTCCTGGCCCGGCCCCACCTCAAGACACACCGGCTGCCCCGCCTGGTGGCCGGCAGCTGGGTGTACGGCACCTTCTCCACCTGGATGGGCGACCCCGACAAGAACCGCGCCTGGGACCTGCTGTGCGACGCCAAGCAGGCCTTCGACCGCCACCTGGCCGAGCACCCGGCGGCGGCCGACGACGACGAGCTGCTGCGCCAGCTGGCGGTGTGCGAGGGCTCCGATTGGTTCTGGTGGTTCGGCGACTACAACCCGGCCGGCTCGGTGCAGGAGTTCGACCGCCTGTACCGCCTCAACCTGGCCAACCTGTACCGCCGCCTGGGGCAGGAGCCGCCGCCCGAGCTGGCCGAGGCGCTCAGCATGGGCAACGCCGAGAGCGCCGTGGAGACGGGCGGGGTCATGCGCCGGGGGCAGGAAGAATGAGCGACCTGCGCTCGGTGCTGGACGGGCGCGCCGCCGGCGTGCTGCTGCACGTCACCTCACTGCCCTCACCCGGCCCGGCCGGGCGCCTGGACGGCCACGCCGAGCGCTTCGTGGACTGGCTGGCCGAGGCCGGCTTCAGGGTGTGGCAGGTGCTGCCCCTGGGCCCCACCCACGCCGACCACTCACCCTATCTGTCGCTGTCGGCCTTCGCCGGCAACCCCGCCTTCATCTCCCTGGAGCGGCTGCGGGACGACCCGCTGCTGCGCGACACCTGGCTGGCCCGCGCCCTGGCCGAGTTCGACCGCTACGACGTGGAGGACCTGGCCGCCATGCTCACCCTGGGCGGCAAGGAGTACTCCTTCCAGGCCCTGCCGGAGGCCAGCGCCTTCCTCGACCAGCACCGCTACTGGCTGCGCGACTACGCCCAGTTCATGACCCTGCGCCACGCCCAGGGCGGGCGCGCCTGGTGGGACTGGCCCACCGGGCTGCGCCAGCGCGACCCGCAGGCGGTGCGCGCCGAGCTGGACCGGCACCTGAACTACTACCGCGCGGTGGTCATCGAGCAGTACCTGTTCCAGCGCCAGTGGGGCGAGGTGAAGCGCTACGCCAACCGCCGCGGCGTGCGCCTGTTCGGCGACATGCCGCTGTACGTGTCGCAGGACAGCGCCGACGTGTGGGCCTGGCGGCGCTACTTCACCATCGACGACGACGGCCACGTCACCGCCCAGGCCGGCGTGCCGCCCGACTACTTCTCCAGCACCGGCCAGGTGTGGGGCAATCCCGTGTTCGACTGGGACGCCCTGGCGGCGGACGACTTCCGCTGGTGGGTGGAGCGGGTGCGCCGCCAGCTGGAGCTGCTCGACCTGCTGCGCATCGACCACTTCCGCGGGCTGCAGGCCTTCTGGCGCATCCCGGCCGGGCACGACACCGCCGAGCACGGCGAGTGGGTGCCCGCCCCCGGCGAGCAGCTGCTGGACCAGCTGCGCGCCACCCTGGGCGCCCTGCCCCTGGTGGCCGAGGACCTGGGCTACATCACGCCCGAGGTGGAGGCACTGCGGCAGAAGTTCCACCTGCCCTCCATGCGCGTGCTGCAGTTCGCCTTCGACGGCGGCGACGACAACCCCCACCTGCCCAACAACTACGACGAGAACGTGGTGGCCTACACCGGCACCCACGACAACGACACCATTCTCGGCTGGTACGCCAGCCTGCCGCCGGAGACGCGCGACTACGTGCGCCACCGCCTGGGCGTACCGGACGGCGACGAGCGGGCCGTGCTGGAGGCCATGGTGCGCGCCATCCTGTTCTCGCCGGCCCTGCTGGCCATGCTGCCCATGCAGGACGTGCTCGGCCTGGGCCCCGGCAACCGCATGAACACGCCGGGCACCACCGAGGGCAACTGGCGGTGGCGCTTCCGCTGGGAGCAGCTGCACCCCGACCTCACCCGCCACTACCACCAGCTGCTCACGGAGAGCGGCCGCTGCTGAGCCCCGTCCCTGCGCCGTGCGGCGCAATTCATTACAATGCCCCGCCTGACCGCCGCACCCGAGGGGCACCATCTTGAGAGACGCCATCCACCAGCACATCGCCGCGGCCCTGGCGCGGCTGCACGCCGACGGCCTGCTGCCGGCGCCGCCGGAGGACGACCGCATCGAGGTGAGCCGCACGCGCGACCCCAGCCACGGCGATTTCACCAGCAACATCGCCATGCAGCTGGCGCGCGTGGCGCGCCGCAAGCCGCGCGAGCTGGCCGAGCAGATCGTCGAACGCCTGGACGAGGACCCGGCCATCGCCCGCGTGGAGATCGCCGGCCCCGGCTTCATCAATTTCCACCTGGCCGCCGACGCGGTGCGCGCCGTCATCCCGCGCATCCTGGCCGCCGGCGACGACTACGGCCGCAGCGACTACGGCCAGGGCCGGCGCGTGCAGGTGGAATTCGTGTCCGCCAACCCCACCGGGCCGCTGCACGTGGGGCACGGGCGCGGCGCCGCCTACGGGGCCACCGTGGCCGACCTGCTGGCGGCGGTGGGCTTCGACGTGCACCGCGAGTACTACGTGAACGACGCCGGCCGGCAGATGCACATCCTGGCCACGTCGGTGTGGCTGCGCTATCTGGAGCTGGCCGGCGAGGAGATCACCTTCCCCAGCAACGGCTACCAGGGCGACTACGTGTGGGACATCGCGGCCACCCTGCACCGCGAGCACGGCGACGACTACCGCCAGCCGGCCGCCGCCGTGTTCGCCGGCGTGCCACCCGACGCCCCGGCCGGGGGCGACAAGGAGGCGCACATCGACGCCCTCATCGACCGCGCCCGCGCGCTGCTGGGCGACGTGCGCTACCAGTACGTGTTCGAGCTGGGCCTGAACACCATCCTGGACAACATCCGCCGCGACCTGGAAGCCTTCGGCGTCCACTACGACACCTGGTACTCGGAGCGCTCCTTGGCCGAGCGCGGCCTGGTGAACCTGGCCATCGAGCGGCTGCGCGAGCAGGGCTGGGTGTACGAGCGGGACGGCGCCCTGTGGTTCCGCTCCAGCGCGTTCGGCGACGAGAAGGACCGCGTGGTGCAGCGCGACAACGGCCAGACCACCTACTTCGCCTCCGACATCGCCTACCACATGGACAAGCTGGAGCGCGGCTTCGAGCGGGTAGTGGACGTGTGGGGCGCCGACCACCACGGCTACGTGCCGCGCGTGCGGGCGGCGCTGCGCGCCCTGGGCGAGGACGACAGCCGCCTGGACGTGCTGCTGGTGCAGTTCGCCGTGCTCTACCGCGGCGGCGAGAAGGTGCAGATGTCCACCCGCTCGGGCGAGTTCGTCACCCTGCGCGCCCTGCGCGAGGAGGTGGGCCGCGACGCGGCGCGCTTCTTCTACGTCATGCGCCGCCACGACCAGCACCTGGACTTCGACCTGGACCTGGCCACCTCGCGCTCCAACGACAACCCGGTGTACTACGTGCAGTACGCCCACGCGCGCATCTGCAGCGTGCTGCGCCAGGCCGGGGAGAAGGGCTTCCCGCCGGGTGAGGCGGACCTGTCCCGGCTCACCGAGTCGCACGAGACGGAGCTGATCGGCAAGCTGGACGCCTGGCCCGAGCTGCTGCTGCACGCCGCCCTCAACAAGGAGCCGCACCTGGTGGCCACCTACCTGCGCGAGCTGGCCCACCTGTTCCACACCTACTACAACGCCCACCCCTTCCTGGTGGACGACGCCGGGCTGCGCAACGCGCGCCTCGACCTGTGCCGCGCCACGCGCCAGGTGCTGGCCAACGGGCTGGGCCTGCTGGGCGTGTCCGCGCCGGAGCAGATGTAGCCCGCCATGGCCAAACGCCGCCGCGCCGCCACCCGGGGTCGCCGCAGCCGCCGCAGCGGCTCGCCGCTGTGGCTGTGGGCGCTGGCCGGCCTGC
This sequence comes from Gammaproteobacteria bacterium, assembly GCA_027031685.1. Taxonomy (GTDB): domain Bacteria; phylum Pseudomonadota; class Gammaproteobacteria; order UWMA-0217; family UWMA-0217; genus JALVPS01. The sequence continues at coordinate 13,394 of JALVPS010000297.1, forward strand.
TCATCGGCCTCATCGTGGGCATCGTCCTGTGGCTGCGCCCCGCCCGCGAGGGCGCCCCGTCCCGGCCAGCCCCGGCC
>JALVPS010000298.1 GCA_027031685.1 Gammaproteobacteria bacterium
GGGCGGCGGGTTCGGCCAGGTCGTGGGGGTCGCGCGGCTCGGTCAGGTAGCGGCCCAGCCAGTCGTCGAAGGCGGGGCCGCGCGGGTCGAGGTGGTCCAGCAGCAGCTCGCGCAGGGCGTCGATGTCGGTACTGGCCAGTTCGGCGGGGTGGCGGGCCGGGAGGCGGCCGGGGTCGCGGTAGCGGGCGGCCTCCGGGGTGCGTTCGATGCAGGCCTCCAGCCAGCCGCCCAGCAGGTCGCGGGCGCCGGGGGCGCGGAAGCCGATGGAGGCGGTCAGGCAGGGGCCGCGGGCGATGCCGTGATGGGGCACGCGCGGCGGCAGGTAGAGCAGGTCGCCGGGCGCCTGCCGCCACACGCGGTCGGGGGTGAACGCACGCAGGATGCGCAGCGCCAAGCCATCGATGAACCGCTCTTCCTCCATCGGCAGCGGCGCGTCGCCGATGTGCCACTCGCGCACACCGTCCAGTTGCAGCAGGAACACGTCGTATTCGTCCACGTGCGGGCCGACGCTGCCGCCGTCCACGGCGTAGCTGATCATGAGATCGTCGATGCGCCAGTCGGGCAGGAAGCGGAAGGGCTCCAGCAGGGCGCGCAGGGGCGGGTGGAGACGCTCGCATTCGGACACCAGCAGGGTCCAGTGCGTGGCAGGCAGCCGGGCGAAGTCGTCGGCGTCGAAGGGGCCGTAGGTGACGTGCCACGGGCCGGCGGGGTGGTGTTCCTGCACCAGGCGGGCGTGAGTGTCCGGCTCGCAGGCCAGGCCGGCCAGCTCCTCGGGGCTGATGGGCGGGCCGTCCAGGGGCCAGGCGTCCGCCACGCGCAGGGGGCGGCGTTGCCAGTGGGTGCGCAGAAATTCGGCGGGGCCGAGGCCGCCCAGCAGCCGGCTCGGCGGCGGGGGCGCGGTCGGGGGCATGGACTCAGATGTCGCGCGCCTGCTCCACGGCGTTGCCCAGGTAGGTCCAGGGCGTCAGGGCCAGCAGTTGCAGGCGCGCCTCCTCGGGGATGTCCAGCGCGGCCACGAAGCTGCGCAGGGTGGCCTCGTCCACGCGCGCGCCGCGCGTGAGGGTCTTGAGCTTTTCGTAGGGGTTGTCGATGCCGTAGCGGCGCATGACGGTCTGGATGGGCTCGGCCAGTACCTCCCAGTTGGCGTCCAGGTCCTCGCGCAGGCGCGCCTCGTCCACTTCCAGCTTGTCCAGGCCGCGCTGCAGCGAGTCGAGGGCGATGAGGGTATGGCCAAAGCCCACGCCCACGTTGCGCAGCACGGTGGAGTCGGTCAGGTCGCGCTGCCAGCGGGAGACGGGCAGCTTGCGCGCCAGATGGCCCAGCACGGCATTGGCCAGCCCCAGGTTGCCCTCGGCGTTCTCGAAGTCGATGGGGTTGACCTTGTGCGGCATGGTGGAGGAGCCCACCTCGCCGGCCACCACCTTCTGCCGAAAATAGCCCAAGGAGATGTAGCCCCACACGTCGCGTGCCAGGTCGATGAGCAGGGTGTTGGTGCGGGCCATGGCGTCGAACAGCTCGGCAATCCAGTCGTGGGGCTCGATCTGGGTGGTGTAGGGGTTCCACTCCAGCCCCAGGCCGGTGACGAACTGCTGGGCGAAGGCCGGCCAGTTGACGTGCGGATAGGCCGCCAGGTGGGCGTTGTAGTTGCCCACCGCGCCGTTGATCTTGCCCAGGATGGGCTGGGCGGCGAGCTGTTCGAACTGGCGCCGCAGGCGGTACACCACGTTGGCCAGTTCCTTGCCCACGGTGGTGGGGGAGGCGGGCTGGCCGTGGGTGCGCGACAGCATGGGCGCCTCGGCCAGCTGGTGGGCCATGGCCGTCAGCTTGCCCATCACCCCCTGCAGGGCCGGCAGCAGCACCCGCTCGCGCCCCTCCCTGACCATCAGTGCGTAGGCCAGGTTGTTGATGTCCTCCGAGGTGCAGGCGAAGTGGATGAATTCGCTGCGCGCGGCCAGCTCGTCGTGGTGCGCCACGCGCTCCTTGAGGAAGTACTCCACCGCCTTGACGTCGTGGTTGGTGGTGCGCTCGATCTCCTTCACGCGCGCCGCGTCCGCTTCGCCGAAGTTCCGCAGGATGCCGTCCAGCACCTCGCGCGCGTCCCCGCTGAGGGGTGGCACCTCGGCGATCTCGGGGGCCTCGGCCAGCGCCTGCAGCCAGCGAATCTCCACCAGCACGCGGAAACGGATCAGGCCGAATTCGCTGAAGATGGGGCGCAGCGCGGCGGTCTTGCGGCTGTAGCGCCCGTCGAGGGGGGAAACGGCGGTCAGGGGGATGAGGTCCATGGCGGGCTTCCGAAGGTGGGCTGGCGGCGAAATGATGGAGAATTATACAGCAGATGTCCCTGAATCCATGGGGTTGAGCGCTATCTCCGGGATGTGTGCGGCGCCGGGCTATGCGCCCGGAAACAGGGCACGCTCGATCAGGTCGCAGAGGCAGTGGACGAGCAGGATGTGCGTCTCCTGGATGCGCGCCGTGGAGCGGGCCGGCACGCGCAGCTCGATGTCCTGTCCGCCCACCAGGCCGGCGATCTCGCCGCCGCTGCGCCCGGTGAGGGCCACCACCGACATGCCGCGCTCGTGGGCGGCGCGCACGGCCCGGCCGACGTTGGGTGAGTCGCCGCTGGTGGTGATGGCCAGCAGCCAGTCGCCCGGCTGACCCAGGGCGCGCACCTGGCGGGCGAACACCTCCTCGTAGCGGTAGTCGTTGGCAATGGAAGTGAGGGTGGAACTGTCGGTGGTGAGTGCCAGCGCCGGCAGGCCGGGTCGCTCCCGCTCGAAGCGGTTGAGCAGCTCGGAGGCGAAGTGCTGGGCGTCGCCGGCCGAGCCGCCATTGCCGCAGGCGAGGATCTTGTGGCCGTTGCGCAGGGCGTCAGTGAGGCGGTGGGCGGCCAGCGTGACCAGGCCCGGCAGCACCTCGCGGGTGCGTCGTTTGACCTCGATGCTGGCGTCGATGAGGGCGCGGACGCGGTCTTCCTGGCTCATGGGGTGGGCGCCTCGAAGGCGTTCTGTATCCATTCGATCTGTTCGTCACCCTCGAAGGCCACCACGTCGAAGCGGCACGGGGTGTGCAGCAGGTCGTGCTGTTGCAGGTAGGCCTGGCCGGTGCGCACCAGTCGGTGGATCTTGCGGCCGTCCACGCTGGCCGCCGCGCCGCCGTAGCGCCGGCTGCGCCGGTAGCGCACCTCCACGAACACCAGCGTGTCGCCGTCACGCATGATGAGGTCGATCTCGCCGTGGCGGCTGCGGTAGTTGGAGGCCACGTGGCGCAGGCCGTGCCGCTCCAGAAAGCGCAGCGCGCGGTGCTCGCTGTGGCGGCCGCGCAGCAGCCGCTTCATGGCGTGACGGCGGCGTGCGCCGGGCTGGCCTTGCCCAGTGGCACCGGCCGGCCGTGACTGAAGCGCGCCCAGCGCAGGATGCGGTGCAGCCGGTTATCGGCATCCAGGTAGATGCGCCCGGTGAGACCCGGGTAGGTCTCGCCGCGGCTCACCGCCAGCAGGCGCAGGCGCGGGGCGATGTTGAAGGCGTCGTAGCCGAAGGCGAACAGGCGCGGGTGGTGGCGTGCCACCTTGTCCAGTTCGGTGGGCAGCGGCGGGCTGGGCTGGTCCGGTCCCACCGCGCCGCGCGGCGACAGCAGCCAGGGGATCTCGGTGAAGCGCAGGCCGGACAGGTCGCGGTCCGCTTCCGGAGCGGGATAGCCGGTGTACACGTGCGAGGTGGCGTACACGGGTAGGCGGCCCAGGTAGTGGAACTTGAGCAGTGGCTTGAGCAGGCGCGCCTCGGCCGGCGCGGCGGCCATGAAGATGGCCTCCGCCCTCACGCCGTTGGCCCGGCGGGCGGTGCGGAAGCCGCGCCGGATGGCGTTCGAGTAGTCCTTGCCGCGTGGCTTGAAGCGCACCGTGGCCACCACCTCGCCGCCCAGTCTCTCCAGGCGTCCGCGGAAGGCCCGCGCCACGCGCCGCCCCCACTGGCCCCGTGGCACCAGCACGCCCACCCGGCGCCGGCCGTCGGCCACAATGCGCTCGGCGGCCTGCGCCGCCTCGTCCTCCGGGAGCAGGGCGAACTGGAACAGGTTGGGGTTGTGCAGCCCGGCCTTGCGACCGTAATTGAGCGTGAGCACCGGGATGCTCAGATAGGCCCCGGCCAGGGCGTCCACGCGGGCCTTGTCCATGGGCCCGAGCACGATCTGGGCGCCGTTGGCCACCGCCCGCCGGTAGAGGGTGCGCACGTCCTCGCCGGCACCGGTGTCATACACCTGGATGGTGACGGACTTTCCGCCCGGCTGGCGGAAGCGGGCGGCCATGATGCCGTCCAGCACCACCTGCGCCACCGCCGCCAGCGGCCCGCTGGTGGGTAGCAGCACGGCCACCTGGCCGAGCTGCTCCGGCGAGGTGTTCTGCAGTGCCTCGAGCTTGTCCACCTCGATGGGATCGGCAGGGTGGCCGGGGTGGTCCTGGCGCCAGCGGGCGATGGCGTCGGCCAGCCCCTGTGGCGAGTAGATGGCAGACTTGGCGATATAGGCGAGTTCCAGCCAGCCGCGCTCGATCGGGTCGCGCGCCTCGCCCAGCCAGCGCGAGATGTCCTGTGTGCTCAGCTTGGTCAGCTCCTGCCACAGGCGGTCGGC
>JALVPS010000299.1 GCA_027031685.1 Gammaproteobacteria bacterium
AGATCGCCAACCTCTCCGCTTTTCTGGCTTACAAGGCAAGGGGTCAGGTCATCGACATCAAGATACCGGACGACCCCAAGGCGCTGGCGGCCTACGAGCGCGGCAAGCATCACTTCTACGCCAAGCGGGGTCAGCTCAACCTGGCCTGTGCCGATTGCCACGTGTACAACGCCGGCAACCGCATCCGGGCCGACATTCTCAGCCCGGCGTTAGGTCAAGTGACGCACTTTCCGGTGTACCGCTCCAAATGGGGTGGACTGGGCACGTTGCACCGTCGCTATGGCGGCTGCAACAAGCAGGTGCGGGCCAAGCCGTTCAAGGCACAGAGCGCCGAATACCGGGATCTGGAGTATTTCCATACCTACATGAGCAACGGGCTCAAGTGGAACGGCCCGGGCGCTCGCAAATAGCGGCACCATCCCATCCATAACTTTCGATTTGAGAGCATTGGCCCGGCCTTGCGCCGGGCCACTTTTTGTCCGGCCTCAGGACAGCAGCTGCACCCGCTGCACCGCCCACACGGCCCCGGTGACGGCGATGGCCAGCGAGGCCGGCGCCACCACCCCGCGACGGTACCACCCCGGCCGACGGCGCAGCGGCCAGGCCACCAGCAGCGCGCAGGCCAGCAACACCGCCAGCTGCCCCAGCTCCACCCCGCCATTGAAGCTGAGCAGCGCCAGCAGGAAGCGCTCCCGCGGCAGGCCAAGCTCCCCCAGCACGCCGGCAAAGCCCATGCCGTGCAGCAGCCCGAAGGCGAACACCACGGCCCAGCGCCACGGCCCCACACGGCGCCGCCACAGACCCTCCACCCCCACCCAGGCGATGGACAGGGCAATGAGCGGCTCCACCACTTGCGGTGACAGGCGCAACGTGCCCCAGGTGGTCAGCCCCAGGGTGAGCGTGTGCGCCAGGGTGAACAGCGAGATCTGCGTGATCAGCGTGCGCCAGCCCGTGCTGAGCAGGAACAGGCCGGCGATGAACAGGATGTGATCCAGCCCCTTGGGCACGATGTGGGTAAAGCCCAGCCACAGATAGTCGCCCACCACCTGTGTGACAGCGGGGGCCGGTCCGTTGGCCGGGGCGGCGTGGGCCGTGCGTCGGTCCAGCCACTGCCACGCGCTCCAGGCCGCCCGCTCGGGGTCGTAGCGACGATAGCGGAACACCACCTTGCCCAGGCTGCGGGCGTAGCCAAAGTCGATGCTCTGCACCTGGCCAGCCAGGGTCCCGCCCAGCCGGATCTCCCCCTCCGGCGGCCCGTCCCGCCATCCTGCTGAGCGCACGGCCGGCTGCACGCGCCGCCCGTCCAGCCGCAACGCGAGGCGCCGCGCCAGCAGCCGGGGATGTTCGCGCAGGTAGTCGCCCAGCCGGGCGTCGGACAGGGCGGCCAGGCGCCGCGCCGCCTCGCGCCCCCGCGCCGAGCCACGCCAGCCGGGCCCCGCCAGCAGGCGCAGCAGATCGCCGCGCACCACCAGCCCGTAGCGCCCGTCGGGGTACACGCTCAGTTCCACCTTGAGCGGCACCAGCACGTCGGCCCGCGCGCCCCAGGCCAGCAGCCACAGCCCCACCAGCAGCAGCAAGCGGCCGACCCATCGTCCCCTTGGGACGGGTGTGGAATAATAGCGCCGCCCGGGACGTCTCCAAATATCGTCCTGCATGATCCGCACCTCCCTGTGCCACCGCATGGTGGCATGGCGTGCGGCACAGGTCCGTGACCGTTCGCCCAGCGCGGCCGCGGCACAGGCAGGCACACGTTTCGACCGGCCGCCGCCCGCGCGGCGCCCGGTCACGCCCCCATCGCTACTTCCGGAGGAAATCCATGCACCTTTCCCGACGCGAATTCCTGCAGATCCTAGCCGCCGCCAGCGCCGCAGGCTTCCAGCTGAGCGGCGCCGACGAGGCGCTGGCCGCCACCAAGAAGGGCCCCGGCAACCCTTACGAGCTGCCGCCCTTCGGCAACGTCTCCCTGCTGCACTACACCGACTGCCACGCCCAGCTGCTGCCCGTGTACTTCCGCGAGCCCAACATCAACCTGGGCATCGGCAGCATGAAAGGCCATCCGCCCCACCTGGTCGGGAAGCATTTCCTCAAGTATTACGGCATCCAGCCCGGCACCCTGGAGGCCCACGCCTTCACCTACCTCGACTTCGTGGAGGCGGCGCGCAAGTACGGCAAGGTGGGCGGCTTCGCCCATCTGCGCACCCTGGTCAAGCACCTGCGCGCCCAGCGCCCCGGCGCCCTCCTGCTGGACGGCGGCGACACCTGGCAGGGCTCCGGCACCAGCCTGTGGACCAACGCCCAGGACATGGTGGACGCCCAGTTGCTGCTCGGCGTGGACATCATGACCCCGCACTGGGAGATGACCTTCGGCGCCGACCGCGTCAAGGAGATCGTGGACAAGGACTTCGCCGGCAAGATCGACTTCGTGGCGCAGAACATCGTCACCACCGACTTCGAGGAGCGCGTCTTCAAGCCCTACGTGATCCGCGAAGTCAACGGCGTGCCGGTGGCGGTCATCGGCCAGGCCTTCCCCTACACCCCCATCGCCAACCCGCGCTATCTCATCTCCGAGTGGAGCTTCGGCATCCGCGACGAGGAGATGCAGGAGGTGGTGGACGAGGCGCGCAAGGAGGGCGCCCAGGTCGTGGTCGTGCTGTCGCACAACGGCATGGACGTGGACCTCAAGATGGCCAGCCGCGTCACCGGCATCGACGCCATCATGGGCGGCCACACCCACGACGCCGTGCCGCGGCCGGTGGAGGTCAAGAACGCCGGTGGCGTCACGCTGGTCACCAACGCCGGCTCCAACACCAAGTTCCTCGGCGTACTGGACCTGGACGTCAAGAAGGGCAAGGTGGCCGGCTACCGCTACAAGCTGCTGCCCGTGTTCGCCAACCTGCTGGAGCCGGACAAGGAGATGGCCGATTACATCGCCAAGGTGCGCCAGACCTACGAGAAGAAGCTGGCCCGCGAGCTGGCCGTCACCGACGACCTGCTCTACCGGCGCGGCAACTTCAACGGCACCTTCGACCAGCTCATCTGCGACGCCCTCATGGAGCAGACCGACAGCGAGATCGCCTTCTCGCCCGGCTTCCGCTGGGGCGTGAGCGTGCTGCCCGGCGAGCCCATCACCGTGGACCACGTGATGACCCAGACCGCCATCACCTACCCCCACGTCACGCGCAACAAGCTCACCGGCGAGACCATCAAGAACATCCTGGAGGACGTCGCCGACAACCTGTTCAACAAGGACCCCTATTACCAGCAGGGCGGCGACATGGTGCGCGTGGGCGGCCTGGAGTACACCATCGACCCCAACCAGGACATCGGCAAGCGCATCTCCGACATGCGCCTGCACGGCAAGCCCATCCAGCCCAAGAAGGGATACTGGGTGGCCGGCTGGGCCAGCGTGCAGGAGAAGCCCGCCGGCGATACCGGCAAGCCGGTGTGGGACGTGGTCATGGCCTACCTGGAGGACAAGAAGACCATCAAGGACATCAAGCTCAACACGCCCAAGATCAAGGGCGTGGCCGACAACCCCGGCTACGAGCCCATCTGAGATCCGTCCTCCCCTTGCACGCCGGAGGCCCCGCCACGCGGGGCCTCTTTCGTTGGTGTCCACCCGATGCCGCTATACTCGCCGCCATGAACCAAACGCCCTACCGCATCCACCTGCGCGCCCTGGGCTGCCGCCTCAACGAGGCCGAGCTGGAACAGTGGGCGCAGCGCTTCCTGGCCGACGGCCACCACATCGCCACCGACGGCCAGCCAGCCGACGTGGTGGTGCTCAACACCTGCGCCGTCACCGGCGAGGCCAGCCGCAAGTCGCGCCAGCTCATCAAGCGCCTGCACCGCGAACATCCCATGGCGCGGCTGGTGGTCACCGGCTGTCACGCCGCCCTGGCGCCGGACGAGGTGGCCGGCGCCCTGGGCGTGGACCTGGTGGTGCGCAACGACGACAAGGCCCGCCTGCCGGAGCTGGTGCAGCAGGCCTTCGACCTGCCCGTCATGCCCGCCGCTGCCACCGAGCCGGGCCAGACCGCCCTCTACGCGCGTGGCCGCCACCGCGCCTTCGTCAAGGTGCAGGACGGCTGCCGCCACCGCTGCACTTACTGCATCGTCACCGTCGCCCGCGGCGAGGAACGCAGCCGCCCCATCGCCGACATCGTGGCCGAGATCCGGCGCCTGCACGCCCAGGGCGTGCAGGAGGCCGTGCTCACCGGCGTGCACGTGGGCGGCTACGGCAGCGACCTGGGCAGCGACCTGCGCGCCCTCATCACCGCCATCCTGGAAGACACCGACCTGCCCCGCCTGCGGCTCGCCTCCGTGGAGCCCTGGGACCTGCCGGGGGGCTTCTTCCGCCTGTTCGAAAACCCCCGCCTGCTGCCGCACATGCACCTGCCCCTGCAGAGCGGTAGCGACCGCATCCTGCGCCGCATGGCACGCCGCTGCCGCACCGCCGACTTCGAGCGGCTGGTGGCCGCCGCCCGCGCCGTGGTGCCCCACTTCAACGTCACCACCGACATCATCGTCGGCTTCCCCGGCGAAACCGAGGACGACTGGCAGCAGACCCTCGCCTTCGTCGAGCACATCGGCTTCGGCCACCTGCACATCTTCCCCTT
>JALVPS010000300.1 GCA_027031685.1 Gammaproteobacteria bacterium
GGCACCAGCACGAAGTCGGCGATGTCGTACACCGCCTCGGACAGGCGCGAGAAGCTGGGCGGGCAGTCGAGCAGGATGTAATCGTAGTCATCGGCCAGCGGGGTGAGCAGTTGGCGCAGGGTGGCGCTGCCGGCGCGGGCGCGGTCCAGGTACAGGTCCAGGTGGCGGTAGGAGAAGTCGGCCGGCAGCAGGTCCAGCCCCTCGTGGTCGGTGCCGCGCAGGTGGCGGTGCACCGGCGACTTGCCGCGCAGCAGGCGCTTGCCGCCGCCGTCGATCTTGTTGCGGATGCGCAGGTAGTAGCTGGCCGCGCCCTGAGGGTCCAGGTCCCACAGCAGTACGCGCCAGCCTTCGCGGGTGATCTCCCAGCCCAGGTTGACGGCGGTGGTGGTCTTGCCCACGCCGCCCTTGATGTTGTGCACGGCCAGGATCTTCATGCCCGCGCCGCCCGCCTGACCTGTCGGCACAGCCGTTGCAGCTCGTCCGCCACGGCGTCCGAGGCCAGCTCGCGGAACGTGGCGTCGAAGGCGTCCAGGGCATGGCACTGGCGTTGCTGCAGGTCGGCGGCCAGCATGCCCAGCGCCAGCAGGGTGTCGGGCGGGCAGCGGCCATCGGCGGGGTGGCCCAGGGCGCGGCCAGCGGCCAGCAGGCGGTCGGCCTGGATCTGCAGGTCCTGGAAGTCGCCCAGCACCTCCTGCAGCCGCTTGAGGGTGCCCAGCAACCGCTTCCAGTGCTTGCGCGGGAACAGGGTGGCGAAGAATTCCATCAGGTAGCGCAGCTTCTTGCCGTCCTTGCGCAGGCGGTGGTAGGCCTCGGGCGGCGAGTGCGCGTCCAGTCGGCGCCCGTTGGCCACCAGCCGCCGGTAGCGCTTGCGGATGACGCGCGCCGCCACCTCGCCGACGGGCCGGCGGCCACGCGGCGTGAGCGCCGCGTCATCGCGCTCGCTCAGCCAGGCCTGCCAGGCGGACAGGAAGGTATGCAGGCGCTCGGAGGTGAGCACGGCCACCAGCGCCTCGTGGGCGCGGGCCTTCTCCGCCCGTAGCCAGTCGGCGAAGGGGGTCAGGTGGGGGCGCAGCCCGGCCGGCAGGCGCGCCGCGTAGTCGTCCAGCGCCAGCAGGTACACGTCCAGGTCGCGGCACGGGCCGGTGGCGGCGAACAGCCACTTGAGGTCGGCCAGGAAGGGTTGCAGGGCCTCGTCGGGAAAGACCCTGCGCACGCCCGTGAGCAGGCTGCGCGAGCGGCGCGTGGCCACGCGCAGGTCGTGCAGGAATTCCGGGTCCAGATCGGCGATGGTGCCGTCGATGTTGCGCCGCAGGCTCTCCAGCAGGACGAGCAGGATGCGGCGCAGGGCGCTGTCGGTATCCTGGCGCGGGTCCAGCGGGACGTGGAAGCGTGAGCTGTAGTCGCCTGGTGCGCGGCCGGCGCAGGCAGCCACTTCCGCGAGCAGCGCGCTCTCGGTCAGGCGGGTGATGCCGGGGGCGTGCTTGAGGTGGCGGCGCAGGGCGCGGCTGTCGGCCTGGTAGCCCAGCACCGGCGCCAGGCGCAGCAGGGACAGGGCGCCACACTCGCCGGGTGGGTCGCCGGCGGGAACGAGGTGCAGCAGTTGCAGTCGCGCCACCAGCTTGCGGTCGGCATTGCGCAGTCCGCCGGCATAGCCACCGGCGGCGAAGGCCTGCTGCGGCAGCAGGCGGCGCGGCCCGAGGGGGGCCGCCAGCAGCCGGCGCAGGCGGCCGTCCGGCAGGTGGCGGACAAGGCCGGGGGCCGCCTCGACGTATTGCCGGGCCACCACCCGGCCATCGTCCAGGGCGCGCAGGGTCAGATGGTGCCCGCCGCCCGGCTCGGCGGCGTCCTCCAGCGTCCAGCCGCGCCGCCACAGGCGCCAGTCGAAGCTGTCCAGCCAGGTGAGGGTGGTGTCGGGCTGCGGGTCGAGCTGGAGGCCGAAAGTGGCCTGCAGGGTCTCCACCAGATCCTGCAGGGTGGGGGCGTCGAGGCGGTAGAGGCGCGTGGGGGGTGTGGGCAAGCGGGGCCTCTCAGGGCTGGCGGGTCATGATCAGCCCCCCGCCGCAGCCGTCGTGGATGGCCAGCGGCAACGGCTCGTCCACCGGCTGGCCCTCCTCGCGTGCCACGCGGCACTCCAGGGCCTTCACCCGCGCCAGCAGCTGCAGGGGGCGGTTGTGCGGGTAGCGGCGCGCCATCTCCCGCGCCAAGGGCACGTAGCGGCAGGATTCGGTTTCGTCGCCCTTGACCTCCATGAGCAGGAGGCGGGCCGCCTCCGGGGCCATCACCGGGGCCTGCTCCACGGCCTGCTCCAGGTAGCTCACGCCCAGCGCGGCGTCGCCGTCCATGCCCGCCAGGCGCAGCTTGCGGCGCTCGGCGCTCGGCGCGCTGCCGGTGAAATATTCATAGATGCCCAGCACCACGTAGGCGTCGGCCAGCTCCGGGTGGCTGCCCACCAGGTCCTCCAGCATGTTGCGGCCGCGCCAGGCGGCCTGGTAGGCCTGCAGCTTGTTGCCGCGCGCCAGCAGGATCAGGCCGCGGAACGATTCGGCCATGCCCACCACCAGCGCCTGGCGGGGGGTCAGCTCGGCCTCCTCCCTGTCGCCCCCGGCGCGGGCGATGGCCCGCTTCAGGTGGCCCAGGGCGCGCTGCCAGTAGGGCTCGCGCGGCGCGTATTCGTCCACGTAGGCCTCGCCCAGCACGGTGAGGGCGCGGTAGAAGTCCACCATGGGGTCGTCCGGGCGCTGGGCGGCCCAGGCGTCCACCAGGCGCGTGGCGTCGGCGGGACGCAGGTCGAGGATGCGATCGACGATGGCGCGTGCCGGGCTGACCTGGCAGTCGGCAGCGCCGGCCGGGCCGGCCAGCAGGCCCAGCAGGAGGAGTGTGGCCAATGGGCGACGAAGGATGGACGGTGTCACGGGAGACATTGTTTGTTCTGTGGAATAGGCGGGCATTCTAGCCCTCCGAACGGCGCCGTGACCAGATGCGCGTCGCGTTCAGTCGTGCATGGCCGGGCGCGCGAGGGGCAGGGGCAGGATGCCGAACTGGCGGTGCACGCCGCGCGCCAGCAGGCCAGCGGTGAGCAGCATGGCGGTGACCGTGGCCAGGGCGGCGCCGCGGATGCCCCAGAGGGGGATGAGCAGCAGGTTGAGGGCCAGGTTGACCAGCGCCGTGGCGGCCATGATGCGCGCGTTGCTCGCCTGGTGGCCGGTCATGTTGAGCAGCGCCGACAGTGGCCCCACTGCGGCGTTGGCCAGGTGCCCGGCGATGAGGATGAGCAGGATGGGGTGGCCAGCGCGGAACTCTGGCCCGAACAGGGCCAGCAGGGTGGGGCCGAGCAGGGCCAGGGCGGCGGCGATGGCCAGGGCCGGCCAGAACATGAGGTGCATTGAGGTGCGCAGCAGGCGCTCGATGCGCGCCCGGTCGCGGCGCGTGGCCAGGACCGAGAAGCGCTGCGCGGCCAGGGAGGCGACGGCGTAGTGCACGAAGGAGATCAGCCCGGCGGTGCGCACGGCGGCATTGTAGATGCCCACCTGGTCGGGGGTGGCGAACACGCCCAGCAGCAGCAGGTCGGTGTTGAGGAACAGCAGGTCGAAGCCCTGCACCAGCAGCATGGGGAAGGCGATGCGCAGCCAATGGCGGCCCTGCCAGACCGGGCGCGCGCGGCGCGCCGTGGCCGGCAGGCCGTGGCGGAACAGGGCCATCTGCCCCAGCAGCACGACGCCGCACACCAGGATCGACAGCTGCATGACCAGCGTGGCGTCCAGTGGCCAGCCGCGGCTGTAGAGCAGGCCGCCCAGCAGGAGCAGGCCCAGCGGGCGCCACAGGTATTGGGGCGTGAAGGCCAGCAGCACGCGGTCGAAGCCGCGCGCCAGGCCCTCGTGCAGCAGCATGAGGGCGAACAGCGGGGTGCACCACACGGCCAGCCGCAGGGGCGTGGCGTGGCCGGCGGGCAGGTGCGGGGCCAGCAGCCGCAGCAGGGCCGTGCCCAGCAGGGCGTAGGCCAGCCCGCTGGCCAAGGTGAGGCGGCGGCTGAAGGCGATCACCCCGCGCAGCCGCCGCGGCGCGCCGCCCGTGAGGTATTCGGGCACGAAGCGCACCACCGCCGCGCTCATGCCCAGGGGCAGCAGGTAGGCGGGCACGATCACCCAGATCCAGGCGTAGATGAACAGGCCGAACTGGAACACCCCCATCCAGCGCGCCAGCAGCACGTGGCTGGCGTAGGCCAGCGCCGCGCCCAGCACACGCACCGCCATCACCAGCACGGCGCCGTACAGCAGCGCGCGCAGGTGCTCCGTGGCCAGCAGCCTCCCGAGCCTGATGATCAGTGCGTGCATTGTTGTTGTCCGGCACGGCACGCCCGGGCGGGCGCGCCCCATCCGGTCAGGCAGTGGGGGTGGCGGGGAGTTCCGCGCGCCGGCGGGTCAGCCGCCGTCGCGCGGGTCGCCGTGCAGGCGGAAGCCGAACACGCGTTGTACGGCGTCTGAGGTGCGCCGGCCGGGCCAGCCGTCCACGCGCAGGGCGATGCCGGGGAAACCGTTCAGGAAACGCTGCAGTTCCTTGCCGTGGGGCACGGCGCTGTCGGCGTAGTAGAGCAGGGGGGCGG
>JALVPS010000301.1 GCA_027031685.1 Gammaproteobacteria bacterium
GTCGATAAGTCCCCCGGTGGCCGCGCCCCGTGCCCGGCCCCACAGCGAAGCAGGGAAGCCTCACTGCAGCGGCCTGCCGCAGGCGCCAATCCCCTTGCGGGAAGCGGCATGGCGGACGGAAATCCGGACCCTTTCCGGCCGCCGACATAACGATAATAAGAAACGCTTGCAGAGAGGATATGTGATGCTGATCGACACGGCGGAACTTCTCGAGCAGCGCAAGTTGTACAACCGAATGCCCGGAGTGAGTTTCGGTAACTTGTGCTTCGGTTTCATGCCGGCCTTCAAGGATTTCGAGACCGGCGAGACCCATCTCTCCATCAACCCCGACGGCACCCTGGCGCTCATCCACTCGCTGGACAGCCTGCCCATCGAGTGGATCACCGGCTGGGACGCCCAAGGGCGCGCCACGGAGCTCAAGGCCTCCGTGGCGGCGGGCTTCGTGCGGGGCGTCGAGTTCTACACCCTCGACGACCTGCACGAGTTCGAGATCGACGCCTGACCGCCCGGAAGTTCACACGCCATGGCCATGACACCCGTCATGGCCATTTTTTTTCGCGCCGCCCGACGGAAGGCGGGGAAATGCCTCCCGCTTCGCAACACGGACACTCAATTCCCGCGCCGCCCTGCCGATAAGCTCGGCAACCACCCGTCCCGGCCCGGGACGCGGCCGTGTCCGAACAACAACGACAACAGGTTGAGCACAGGAGCATTCACATGGATATTGCAACGCTGATCGGCATCGTGGGCGCCTTTGGCGTCATCATCGCCAGTATCGTGCTGGGCGGCAGCGCCGGCACCTTCGTCAATATTCCCAGTCTGGTGGTGGTGATCGGCGGCACCTTCGCCGCCACCCTGGCGCAGATCTCCCTGCCCCAGTTTCTGGGCTCGTTCAAGGTGGTCATGAAGGCCTTCATGAACAAGCTCACCCCGCCCGAGCAGCTCATCGAGGAAGCGGTGGAGCTGGCCAACGTGGCCCGCAAGGAGGGCATCCTGGCCCTGGAGGGCAAGCAGATCAGCGACCCCTTCCTGAGCGCCGGCATCCGCATGTGCATCGACGGCCACGCCACCGACGTGGTGCAGAAGACCCTGTCCAAGGACATCAACCTCACCCTGGAGCGCCAGCAGACCAGCATCAAGATGTTCAGGGCCATCGCCGACGCCGCGCCGGCCATGGGCATGATCGGCACCCTCATCGGCCTGGTGCAGATGCTGGCCAACATGGACGACCCCAAGTCCATCGGCCCGGCCATGGCGGTGGCCCTGCTCACCACCCTGTACGGCGCCGTCATCGCCAATGCCGTGGCCATTCCCATCGCCGAGAAACTGCGCACCATCAGCGCCCACGAAAAACTCAACAAGATGCTGATCTTGGAATCGGTGGCGGCCATCCAGGAGGGCACCAACCCGCGCGTGCTGCAGCAGCTGCTGACCACCTTCCTGCCGGAAGAAAAGCGCGAGGCGCTGGCCAAGTAGGCCCGCGCCCCGCCCCGCGCGCGGCGGACAAAAAAGACACGACGAAAAAGAAACAGAAACCGGGAGGCAGTGATGTCTGAAGAATGCGAAGCCTGCGAAGAATGCGAAGAGGGCCTGCCCGCGTACCTGGCCACCTTCGCGGACCTGATGTCCCTGCTGATGTGCTTCTTCGTGCTGCTGCTGTCCTTCTCCGAGATGGACCTGCAGAAATACAAGCAGGTGGCCGGCTCCATGAAGCTCGCCTTCGGCGTGCAGCGCGAGATCGAGGCGGTGGCCATTCCCAAGGGCACCAGCATCATCAAGCAGGAATACAGCCCAGGCGTGCCCAAGCCGACCATCATCAAGACCATCCGCCAGGACACGGTGGACGACGTGAAGGAGAACCTCAAGGTGCTGGACGCGCCCAACCAGGAGGTGGAAGAGGCGGTGTCCATGCTGCTGGAGCTGACCGAGGACGAGATCCGCAACGGCGAGATGGAGATCCAGCTGGACGACGACCAGATCCTCATCCGCATCAACGAGCAGGGCTCCTTCGACTCCGGCAGCGCCAAGCTGAAAAAGAGCTTCTATCCGGTGCTGAAGAAGATCGTGCAGGCCCTGGACAAGACCGAAGGGGACATCATCGTGTCCGGCCACACCGACAACGTGCCCATCCACACCCCGCTCTACCCGTCCAACTGGGTGCTGTCGGCGGCGCGCGCCGCCAGCGTGGTGCACCACATGACCGAGTGGGGCCTCACCGATCCCGGCCGGGTGCAGATCCGCGCCTACGGCGAGTATCGGCCCCTGGTGCCCAACGACACGTCCCGGCACCGGGCACGCAACCGGCGCGTGGAGATCAGCATCGACACCAGCGCCATGACCGACGACCAGGACGCGGCCCAGGCGGCCAACGGCCAGGACGCCCCCGCAGCCCAAACGGAGCAGAAGAAAAATGAATCAGCGTAAATACTTCCGCATCAACGACAGCGTGGCCCTCCAATACCGCCTGCTGCCCGACGGCGACCCGGCCACCCTGGAGGAGAACTATCGCAGCCAGCGCGCCCGGCTCGGGCTGAGCAACGACTTCGTGCTGGCGCGCGAAAAGAAACTGCCCAAGATGCGCCACATCGCCCAGCGCTACCCGGAGGTGGCCGAATACCTGCGCTTCCTGGAGGAGGAGCTGCACGCCCTGCACATGCGTCTGGCGGCGCGCGACAGCCGCCTGCCGGAGGCGCCCACGCACCAGGTGAACCTGAGCGCCAGCGGCGTGGGCTTCTTCAGCACCGAGCCGCTGCCGGAGGGGCGCTACGTGGAACTGTCGCTGCGCCTGTTTCCGTTGCAGACGGGCATTTTCGCCCTGGCCCGGGTGGCGCGCGTGGAGCGGCAGGGCGAGGAGGACATGTGGTGGACGGCCCTGGAGTTCACCCACCTGCCGGAGGACGACCGCGAGGCGCTGGTCAAGCACATCCACCGCCTGCAGGTGAGCCGCCTGCGGCGCCGCCAGTCGGAGGAGGCCGGCGCCGCCTGAACCGCACCGCGCCCGGCGGGGCGTCGGGATTCGCTCGGGATGCGTGCCGACACCGTACCGCGCCGCCCGGGCAGAATTCCGGCCCCTATCGGCGGCGGGGCGGCAACAGATCGGTAATGGTCCCCTCGGCCATCTCGGCGGCGAAGCACAGCGTCTCCGAGAGGGTGGGATGGGGATGGATGGTGAGGCCGATGTCCTGCATGTCGGCGCCCATCTCCAGCGCCAGCACTGCCTCGGCGATCAGCTCGCCGGCGTTGCGGCCGACGATGCCGGCGCCGATGACGCGCTTGGTCCTGGCGTCGAACAGCAGCTTGGTCATGCCGTTGCCGGCGTTCATGCTCAGCGCCCGGCCGCTGGCCGCCCACGGGAAGGCGCCCTTTTCGTACTCGATGCCGCGCGCCTTGGCCTCTTCCTCGGTGAGCCCGCACCAGGCCACCTCGGGGTCGGTGTAGGCCACCGCCGGGATGGTGCGCGCGTCGAAGAAGGACTTCTGGCCGGCAATGACCTCGGCCGCCACCTTGCCCTCGTGCACCGCCTTGTGTGCCAGCATGGGCTGGCCGACGATGTCGCCGATGGCGAAGATGTGCGGCACGTTGGTGCGCATCTGCTTGTCCACGGCGATGAAGCCGCGCTCGTCCACCGCCACGCCGGCCTTGTCGGCGTCGATGAGCAGGCCGTTGGGCGTGCGGCCGATGGCCACCAGCACGCGGTCGAAGGTGTCCTCGGCGGGGGCCTTGCCGCCCTCGAAGCGGCAGCGCAGACCGGCCTCGGTGGGCTCGATGGCGGTCACCCTGGTGCCGGTGTAGATGGCCTCGTAGCGCCCCTGCACCTGCTTCTCGAACAGGCGGATCAGGTCGCGGTCGGCGCCCGGCATGAGGCCGTCCGACAGCTCCACCACGGTGATCTTCGCCCCCAGGGCGTGGTAGACGGTGGCCATCTCCAGGCCGATGATGCCGCCGCCCACCACCAGCAGCCGCCTTGGCACCTCGGCCAGCGCCAGGGCATCGGTGGAGTCCATCACGCGCGGGTCGTCCCAGGGCACGAAGGGCAGCTTGGTGACGCGCGAGCCGGCGGCGATGATGGCGTGCTGGAAGCGGATCAGGCGCCGGCCGCCGTCGGGCGTCTCCACCGCCAGCTCGTGGGGGGAGACGAAGCGGCCGTAGCCCTGCACGATCTGCACCTTGCGCTGTTTGGCGAGCTGCTGCAGGCCGCCGGTGAGCCGCTGCACCACGCCGTCCTTGTGGGCGCGCAGGCGCTCGAGGTCGATCTGCGGGGCGGAGAAGGTCACCCCCAGCTGGCCGAACTTGGCCGCCTCGGTGATGACCTCGGCCACGTGCAGCAGGGCCTTGGAGGGGATGCAGCCCACGTTCAGGCACACGCCGCCGATGCGGTCATGGCGCTCCACCAGCACCACCTGCTTGCCCAGGTCGGCGGCGCGGAAGGCGGCGGTATAGCCGCCGGGGCCGGAGCCGAGCACCAGCACCTCGGTGTCGATGTCCGGCGCGGCGCCGCTGGCCGGCTGCGCGGCGGGCGCGGCTGCCGCCGGCGCCGCGGCCGCGGCGGGCGGGGGCTCTGCGGCGGGCGCCCCGCCCTGCCCCGCCC
>JALVPS010000302.1 GCA_027031685.1 Gammaproteobacteria bacterium
GCGAGGCCCGTCAACAGAATCAGCCAGCTTCTCATTGCCTGTTTTCCCTTGGGTGGTGTCCGAATGGCGCGCTAGGATAGCAGAGCATATTAGCGCCTTCTAATATTCATTGCGCACAATGGGGATGCCACCATAACGCGGCCGGCGCCCGGCCCGCCAGGGCACGGCGCGGACGCGAAGCGGGCCACGGTGGCGCGGCGCGGAATGGGCTAGAATGACATTCTCCCCAATCTTTTCGATCGCCATGTCGCCCCTCAAGCATAGCCTCCTTCTGCTCGTCCTGTGCCTGTCCGCCCTGCCGGCGGCCGCCGGCATGTACAAATGGACCGACGCGCAGGGCACCGTGCACTACAGCCAGTTCCCGCCGGCCGGCGTCAAGGCGCAGGAAATCCGCGTGCAGGCGCCGCCGCCGGCCGCCGAGCCGGCCCCGGCGCGGGCAGACAGCGCCGGGCCGGCCAAGGCGCCGCCGCGGCCGCCCGAATCGCCCGAGCTGGCCCGCCAGCGCGCCGAGAACTGCAAGACGGCGCGCTACAACCTGGTCATCCTGCAGCGCAATCCCCACGTGCGCATCAAAGAGGCGGATGGTGGCTACCGCGTGCTCACCCCTGGGGAGCGCCAGCGCCGCATCGACGATCTGCAAAGCCAGATCGACCAGTTCTGCAGCGACGTTCCGGAGTGACGCCATGCCCCTGCTGACCATCGACACCAACCAGCACCTGGACGAGAGCGAGCGGCCCGCCTTCCTGCGCGCCGCCAGCGAGACCGTGGCCGACATGCTGGGCAAGTCCGAGCAGTACGTCATGGTGCGCCTGCACGAAGGCGTGGCCATGTCCTTCGCCGGCAGCCAGGAGCCCACGGCCATCCTGCAGCTCAAGAGCCTGGGCCTGCCGGAGGACCGTACCGGCGACTACTCCATCCGCCTGTGCGACCTGATCTCCGAATATCTGCTGGTGCCGCCGGAGCGCATCTACATCGAGTTCAGCTCACCGCCACGCCACATGTGGGGCTGGAACCGGCGCACCTTCTGAGGCCGCCGGCGGGGGCCGGAAGCGGGCCGCGTATCTGCTAGAATCCGCCCCTTTACCACCCGTCGCATCAGGTCGAGGAGCGAGCCCATGCGCACCACCCGCTTTCCCCTGTCCACCCTCAAGGAGACGCCCGCCGACGCGGAGATCGTCAGCCACCGGCTGATGCTGCGCGCGGGGCTGATCCGCCGCCTGGCGGCCGGGCTGTACACTTGGAAGCCGCTCGGCCTGCGCGTGCTGCGCAAGGTGGAGGCCGTGGTGCGCGAGGAGATGGACCGCAGCGGCGCCATCGAGCTGCTCATGCCCTCCGTGCAGCCGGCCGAGCTGTGGCAGGAGTCGGGCCGCTGGGACAAGTACGGCCCCGAGCTGCTGCGCTTCACCGACCGCCACGGGCGCGAGTTCTGCTACGGCCCCACCCACGAGGAGGTCATCACGGACTACGCGCGGCGCGAGATCCGCTCCTACAAGCAGCTGCCGGTCAACTACTACCAGATCCAGACCAAGTTCCGCGACGAGATCCGGCCGCGCTTCGGCGTCATGCGCGCGCGCGAGTTCCTCATGAAGGATGCCTACTCCTTCCATCTGGACGAGGCCTCCCTGCAGGAGACCTACGACCTGATGCACGAGACCTACGCGCGCATTTTCACGCGCCTGGGGTTGGACTTCCGCGCCGTGCAGGCCGACACCGGCGCCATCGGCGGGCAGGCCTCGCACGAGTTCCACGTGCTGGCCGAGTCCGGCGAGGACGCCATCGCCTTCTCCACGGAGAGCGACTACGCCGCCAACGTGGAGCTGGCCGAGGCCCTGCCGCCGGCCGGCGAGCGGCCCGCCCCCAGCGAGGAGAAGCGGCTGGTGGACACCCCCGACGCCTGCACCATCGACGACCTGGTGGCGCAGTTCGGCGTGCCCGCCGAGCGCATCCTCAAGACCCTGGTGGTGGCGGCCGACGAAGAGGTGGCCGGCGCGCCCTTCGTGGCCCTGGTGCTGCGTGGCGATCACCAGCTCAACGAGGTGAAGGCGGCCGCCCTGCCCGAGGTGGCCGAGCCGCTGCGCTTTGCCGGCGAAGAGGAGATCCGCGCCCTGGTGGGGGCCGGGCCCGGCTCGCTGGGGCCCATCGACCTGCCCATCCCGGTCATCGGCGACCGCGCCGTGGCCGTCATGGCCGACTTCGTGTGCGGCGCCAACATCGACGGCAAGCACTGGTTCGGCGTCGACTGGGCGCGCGACCTGCCGCTGCCGCCGCTGGCCGACCTGCGCAACGTGGTGGACGGCGACCCCAGCCCGGACGGCCGCGGCGTGCTGCGCATCGTGCGCGGCATCGAGGTGGGGCACATCTTCCAGCTTGGCACGCGCTACACCGAGGCCATGGGCGCCACCGTGCTGGACGAGTCCGGCAAGGCCGTCACCCTCACCATGGGCTGCTACGGCATCGGCGTGTCGCGCATCGTCGGCGCGGCCATCGAGCAGCACCACGACGAGGCGGGCATCATCTGGCCCGACGCCATGGCACCCTTCCAGCTGGCCCTGGCGCCCATCAACCTGCACAAGTCGCAGCGCCTGCGCGAGGCCTGCGACCGGCTCTACGACGAGCTGCAGGCGGCCGGCTTCGAGGTCCTCTACGACGACCGCAAGATCCGCCCCGGCGTCATGTTCGCCGACCTGGAGCTGATCGGCATCCCGCACCGCATCGTGTTCTCCGAGCGCGGGCTGGATGCCGGCGAGCTGGAATACAAGCGGCGCCGCGACGGCCACGAGGAAAAGGTGCCCCTGGACCGGGTGGTGCCCTTCCTGCGCGAGCGGCTCGGCCAAGGCTGAGCCGCCCGTGCGGGCCGGCGCCTCGTCGGGTTGCCGCTCGGCAGCGGGCGCTCCCCGGTGGATCCCGGTGCCGCCGTCTCTTTTGTGAAAATCCGCCCGTCACGCCCATGTAATCCTGACGGGCATTCCGCGGGGGTCTGGCGGCCGGTGCGAGGGGGGGATATCGTCCGCGCAGCCCCAACGAGGAGAAGGTACATGGTTCTACCTACCGACGTGAGCGGCAGCGTGAGCCGCGCCCTGACCCTGGTCATCGACCTGGCGCTGAAGAAGACGGAAGGGCGCGACGTGCCCACGCTGGCCATCCTGCGCCAGTCCATTGCCGACGGCATCGCCGACGAGCTGCTGCGCACGGGACGCATCACGCAGGAGGCCGCCTGGGCCCTGCCCGAGGAGGTGGATGAACTCATCGAGGAATACGGCGAGGAGGCCCTGGTCACCCAGTTCATCCGCTACCGGGTGAGCGAGGACCTGGCCACCGTCTTCCAGGCCGTCATCGACGACCCGGAGCCGTACCTGGAGCCGGAGCTGATGCGCGAGACACGCGACAATCCGCAGGCCGTGGAGCCGCCCTCGCTGGCGGTGGTGAAGCGCGCCATGCAGCAGGGCGACCTGCTGACGCGCCTGCTGGCCGAGGGGGCCATCGACCCGGACGACGACGACACCCTCATGGAGGAGCTGGACACCCTCATCGAGCTGCACGGCGGGAACGCCTTGGCGGAGGACTTCCTGCGCTGACCGGTTGACGACCCGTTTGTCGTCACGCCGCCGTTCGGGCAGGGTGAATTCCGGTCTGTTCTCCTCCCCTCACCCCGCATCGGGCGGCGGGGTGGCGCCCCTTTTCTATCCCACTTCGATGCCGTGCTCGCGGGTGGCGTGGAAGCTGATCTCCGGCCACTTCTCCTGCGCCATCTGCAGGTTGACCCGCGTGGGGGCGATGTAGACCAGCTCGCCGGCGTGGTCCAGGGCCAGGTTGGCGGCGGCCTTCTCGCGGAAGCGGGCCAGCTGCTTCTCGTCGGCGCAGCTCACCCAGCGCGCCGTGTGCACGTTCACGTTCTCGAAGGCACAGTCCACGCCGTACTCGTCCTTGAGGCGCTGCGCCACCACGTCGAACTGCAAAACGCCCACCGCGCCCAGGATCAGGTCGTTGTTGGTGAGCGGGCGGAACAGCTGGGTGGCGCCCTCCTCGCACAGCTGGGCCAGCCCCTTCTGCAGGGCCTTCATCTTGAGCGGGTCGCGCAGGCGCGCGCGGCGGAACAGCTCCGGTGCGAAGTTGGGGATGCCGGTGAACTGCAGGGCCTCGCCCTGGGTGAAGGTGTCGCCGATGCGGATGGTGCCGTGGTTGTGCAGGCCGATGATGTCGCCCGGGTAGGCGCTGGCCACATGGTCGCGGCTGGCGGCCATGAAGGTGAGCGCGTCGCTGATCTTCACGTCCTTGCCGGTGCGCACCTGGCGCAGCTTCATGCCCTTCCGGAAGGTGCCGGAGCAGACGCGCACGAAGGCGATGCGGTCGCGGTGCTGCGGGTCCATGTTGGCCTGGATCTTGAACACGAAGCCGGTGAACTTCGGCTCCTCCGGCCGCACCTCGCGCGTGGTGGTGGGGCGCGGGCGCGGCGGCGGGGCGTAGGCCACGAAGTCGTCCAGCAGCTCGCTCACGCCGAAGTCGTTCAGGGCCGAGCCGAAGAACACCGGCGTCTGCCGGCCGGCCAGGTAGGCGTCCAGGTCGAACCCGGCCGTGGCGCCGCGCACCAGCTCCACCTCCTCGCGCAGCTCGTGGACCAGGTCGCCCAGCTCGGCCTCCGCCTCGGGGCTGTCCAGCCCGTCGATGAAGCGCCCGTGCTGGCGCTTGCCGCCGCCGGCGCCCGGCTCGAACAGGTGGATGCGGTCGTCGCGCAGGTGGTACACGCCGCGCAGGCGCTTGCCCATGCCGATGGGCCAGGTGACCGGCGCGCACTGGATGTCCAGCACCTGCTCGATCTCGTCCAGCAGCTCGATGGGCTCCTTGCCCTCCCGGTCCAGCTTGTTGACGAAGGTCATGATGGGCGTGTCGCGCAGGCGGCACACCTCCATCAGCTTGATGGTGCGCTCCTCCACGCCCTTGGCCACGTCGATCACCATCAGCGCCGAGTCCACCGCCGTCAGCGTGCGGTAGGTGTCCTCCGAGAAGTCCTCGTGGCCGGGGGTGTCCAGCAGGTTCACCACGCGGCCCTTGTAGGGGAACTGCATCACCGAGGAGGTCACCGAGATGCCGCGTTCCTTCTCCAGCGCCATCCAGTCGGAGGTGGCGTGACGCGCCGCCTTGCGGCCCTTGACCGTGCCGGCCAGCTGGATGGCGCCGCCGTACAGCAGCAGCTTCTCGGTGATGGTGGTCTTGCCGGCGTCCGGGTGGGAGATGATGGCGAACGTCCGGCGCCGGGCCAGCTCTTCGTGGAAATCGGACATGGAAACGGGGCAGGGCAGCGAAAGGGGGGCGATTATACGTCCCGCCGGCGGCGCGGGGAAAAGCCGCCGCCGGCGGCGGTGGGGCAGGGGAGGGCGGCCCGGCTCAGGCCGCCACGGGGTCGATCTCGCGCATCAGCTTCTCGCCGATGGCCGCCTCCGCCACGGCCAGATCGTAGGCGGCCTGCAGGTTCATCCAGAACTGCGGCGTGGTGCGGAAGAAGCGCGCCAGGCGCAGGGCGGTGTCGGCCGTGATGCCGCGCTTGCCGTGCACGATCTCGTTGATGCGCCGCGGCGGCACGTGGATGGCCCTGGCCAGCCGGTACTGCGTGATGCCGGCGCCCTCGATGTAGTCCAGCAGGTGCTGCCCCGGGTGGACGGGCGGCAGGGTCCCGGCCTTGGCCATGTGCTGTAATGTTTCGCGCTTGATCATGATCTCCGTCCTCAATGCCGCAGATACCACCGGTCGTGGAAGGTGGCCACCCACTCCGGCCGGTAGGCCACCAGGGCGGTCATGGCGATGCCGTTGAGGGTGCCCTCGGGCAAGGCCACCAGCAGCAGGAAGGGCAGGAAGCCCTGGCGCAGCTGGTCGGCGTCGTAGGCGCCGCTGGCCAGCAGCAGGGCGTAGGTGGTGAAGCCGGCCAGCAGCACGCCGAACACCGCCGCCCAGAAGGCGTTGAGGAAGATGTAGATGAAGAAGTTGTGCGGCAGGTGGCGCTGGCTGAAGCGCAGCAGGCCGTGCACCAGGGCGATGGGCAGGGCGCCCATGATGAGCACGTTGAGGGCGTAGGTCTCCCAGCTGCCGCTGCCGTTCAGGGTGGTGCCCAGCACCAGCAGGCTGACGGCCAGCAGGGCGAAGGGCCAGCCGAACATCAGGCACAGCGTGGCGGCGCCCAGAAAGTGCAGCTTCTGCCCCGGCAGCACGCCGGCCTTGAGGTTCCACAGCACCAGCAGCACCACCACGGTGGCGAAGTACACATTGGCCGAGTCGCGCTCCAGCAGCTTGTGCCAAGGCGCCTGCCAGGCGGCCAGCCCCGTGAGCAGGATCCACAGTCCCCAGCTCAGGTACAGCCAGAGCGGGTCGATGAGTGCGGCGGGAATGTCCATGGCCGGCATTCTACAATCAAAGGGTGCGCGTCATTTGATTTTTGGCAAGGGCGTCGCGCCGGCCGGACGGGCAGGGAATAATCGCCTCCGACGGTCCGTCACTCGGACACGACACGTACAATTACCGGCAGGAGCGGCCCCGTTTCCATGTTGCATTTTCAAGCCCGCCAGCGCCTGCGGCGCCAGCTCGAGACGCTGCGGCCCGAGCTGTACCGCCTGGCCTGGTCCTGGTGCCAGAACGCGGCGGTGGCCGATGACCTGGTGCAGGAGACCTGCCTGCGCGCCCTGGAGCGGGCCGACCAGCTGCGCGATCCGGCGCGTCTCAAGGGCTGGCTGGTGCGTATCCTGGTCAACCTGCACACCGACCTGCTGCGCCAGCGGCGCGAGACGGAAGACGTGGTCGAGTTGCCCTGCTGCGCGGGCAACGAGCCGGACCTGAGCGCCGAGCGGCAGGACACGGTGCAGCGCGTGCGGCAGGCCATCTGCCGACTGAGCGAGGACCAGCGTCGGGTGCTTACCCTGGTGGATCTGATGGAGATGTCCTACGCGGAGGTGGCCGAGGCCTTGGACATCCCCATTGGCACGGTCATGAGCCGCCTGTCACGGGCCCGCAGGCGCCTGCGGCTGTTGCTGCAGAGCGAGATGGAGACGACCGCCGCCCCCACCCGGTTGAGGCGCATCAAATGAACGACAGAAAGGACGCACCCTTCTCCGAAGAGACGCTCAACGCCCTGGCCGACGGCCAGTTCACCGCCGACGAGCGGGCCGAGCTGCTGGCCCGCATCGAGGGCGACAAGACCGCCGCCGACGCGCTGTGCCAGATCAAGCGCACCAAGGCGTTGGTGGACTCGGCCTTCGCCGAGGTGCCGCCACCGCCGCGCCGCGCCCGGCCGGCGGCGCACCGTGGCTGGGCGGTGGCCGCCATGCTGGTCATGGTTCTGCTGGTGGTGGCGCTCATGCAGATCCCCCGGAGCGGGTCCGGGCCGGACGCGCGGCCGGCCGGTGACCGCTTCGTGCTGCTCGATCCCGAGGGGCGCGGCCAGCACCCGGCACGCGCCGAGGACCACGAGACGCGCATCGTCTTTCACGTCGTCAGCTCCACCCGCAACACGGCCGACGAGCTGCTGGACGAGGTGGAGTCGGTGCTGCGCTACTACCGCGCGCGGGGCGAGAAGCTGCGCGTGGAGGTGGTGGCCAACGGCGCCGGGCTGGACCTGTTGCGTGCTGGCCTGAGTACGCGCCGCGCGCGCATCCACGCCCTGGCGCAGGCCTATCCCAACCTCACCTTCGTGGCCTGTCTCAACACTGTGCAGCGCCTCAAGGTGGAGAAGGGCGTGGAGATCGCCCTGCTGCCGGAGGCCACCGTCACCGACTCTGGTGTCGCCTACGTGGTGAAGCTGCAACAGGAGGGCTGGATCTACATCCAGGTATGAACGCCGCCGTGCCGCGATTGCTCTGGTTGCTGTGTGCCCTGTGGCTGGTGGTGGCGCCGGCCGGGGCCGGGCACTACGTCCGCCAGCGGGTGGTATACCACATCAATTACGACGATCCGGATCGTCAGCTGCGCGCCCTGAGCAACATCGGCAACCACCTGCGGGCAGTGGGGCCGGACAACATCGACCTGCGCGTGGTGGTGCACGGCGAGGGTGTGAGCCTGCTGCGCCGGCCGGCGGAGGCGCTGCACGATTCGCTGGATGCCGCCTGGGGCATGCGCCGGATGATCGATGCCTACCGTGAGGCCAGCGTGCGTTTCCTGGTCGGCCGCGCCAGCCTGCGTCGGCGCGGCCTGCGGCCGGCAGACCTGTACGGCGTGCGGCCGGAAGACGTGGTGGACAATGGCATTGCCGAACTGGTGCGCCTGCAGAGGGCGGGCTTCACCTATCTGAAACCCTGAATACGGAGGTCATTCGCGGCGAGATCCCGCCAGTCATCGGGGCATGAACTGCTTGCCTACTCCTTGGGTACAAACCCTCCTCCGACGCCATGTCCTGATGGCTTCCCCACTGGCCGCCCGCTCGGGCGGCCTTTTTTATACCCGCGCCGGCCATGAGCAACCGCTCATCCCGCGGGATCATCCATTCAGGAATAATCCTGGCCCACCCGGCCAAACAGTGATTCATCCGCCATTTTTGAATATAGAATCTGGCTAGTCTGTCGGCTCAATAAACCACTGCGACTGGCCGTCCCGCCTACGGCCAAATACCGCACAAGGAACGGTAGGAAATGGACAACTTGCTGATATTTAAGGAAGTACTCAGGATGCGTGTGCTGTGGGTGAGCCTGCTGTTGCTCACCGTCCTGTGGGGTGTCGCGCTGGCGATCACCGGTCGCGCTGTATATGGCCATGCCCTGCAGACAGTGGAGCAGGATCTGCGCCTGATGGTGGATGCCCTGGCCGGGGTGGCGGACGAGCGGGTCGCCCGGCTGGTGCACGGATTGGAGGTGGTGGCCGCCTCGCCCACGTTGGCCGCGTCGCCCGGCGCCGCCCCGCCCGGCCGTGCCGCCCTGGCCACGCTGGCCCGTGCCGCGGGGCTGGACGGCCTGGCCCTGCTGGGGGGCGAGGGGCACGACGCTGCGCTGGCCACCGGCCTGCCGGCGACCGCCCTGGGGCTGTGCCACACCCCCGGCTTTCACCTCGATGAAGGACAGTCGCCGCCCCTGTTGGTCCACGTCGTGCCGCTGGTGGGAGGGGAGGCGACCGGCCGCCGTCTGTGTGGTGCGCTGTCCATGCCGGCCGTGGCCGAACTGGGCCTGCCCGCCGAGCTGGCCGGGGCGTTGCGGGTGGTGTGGCGGGCCCGCACGGCGCCCGCGCCGGCGGAGCCGGTGTGGCACAGCGGGGACGGTGGTCGCTGGCTGGGCCTGTCGCGTCCCCTGCGGCTGGCGGGCGCCCGCCATGAGGTGGAGGCGCGCCTGTCGCGCCGGTACCTGCTGCATCGCTGGCGGCGCGAGCTGTGGCCCTACGCCACCATCCTCACGCTGCTCTACCTCACCACTGTGGCCAGCCTGCTGGGTGTGCTGCTGGTGCGCTTCATGCGTCAGCGCTGGCTGCACATGCACCAGGCCGCCTCCGCTGGCATGGCGCACACCGGCAACGGCATCGTCATCACCGATGGGCAGGGTCGCATCGTGTTCTTCAACCGTGCCGCCGAGCAGCTCACCGGTCGCCGCCGCGATGAGATCGAGGGCCGGCCGGCGGAGCACGTACTGCGCTTCCAGGACAGCGAGGGGCAGCCCCTGCCCGAGCCGCTCACCGAGGCCCTGCGTCGCCAGATGGAAGTGAGCGCCGGCTGTGACGCCTGGCTGGTGGACGGGCGCGGCCAGCGGGTGGCGGTGCACTACAGCGCCAATCCCATCCGCGAGGGCGAGCGCGCCGCCGGCGCGGTGCTGGTGGTGCGTGACATGCGAAAGGAACGCGCGCTCATGGACGAGTTGCGTGTCAAGTCCACCCGCGACGAGGTGACCGGCCTGCCCAATCGCGCCGAGCTGCTGCGCGTGGTGCGCGAGACCCTGCGGCGGGTGCAGGGGATGGGCGGCAGTGCGCAGCTGCTGTATCTGGATCTGGACCGCTTCGATGCGATCAATGAGGTGCATGGGTTGAATGACGGTGACCTGCTGCTGGGTCAGGTGGCCGGCCTGCTCACCGGGCTGGTGCGGCCCGATGACGTGGTGGCGCGTCTGAACGGCGACGAGTTCGCCATCGTGCTGGCGCCGGCCGACACGACCTACGCGGCGCGTTTTGCCGACCGCCTGCTGCAGTCCCTGCGCTCGCGCCGTTTCGCCCTGGCCGGCGTCTCGGTGGTCGTCACCGGATCGCTGGGCATCGCCCCGCTCAACCTGCAGGCGCAGGACGCCGTCACTGCCCTGGCCAACGCCGCGGCCGCCTGCCACGAGGCCAAGCGCCTGGGCCGCAACCGCTGGATGCGCGCCGCCGACCGCGAGGCGAGCCGGCGGCGTCGCGAGAACGAGCTGCGCTGGCTGCCGCGTCTGCGCGCGGCGCTGGAGAAGGGTGCCTTCGCCCTGCACGCCCAGCCCATCGCGCCGGCGGCGCGTGATGTGCCGCCCGGACGCCTGGGCGAGGTGCTGCTGCGCCTCGACGAGCCGGGTGGCACGCTGGCCTTGCCGCGCGAGTTCCTGCCGGTGGCCGAGGCCTACGGGTTGGCGGAAGAGATCGACCGCTGGGTGGTGGAGGCCCTGCTCACCCGCTACCGACACCACTTTGCGGCGCCGCGGGGCGAGCACGACGGTTTCGACCTGCTCACCATCAACCTCACCCGCAATGCCCTGATCAGCCCCGACTTTCTGGGGTTCGTCATCGAGACCATGGAGCGACACCACATCGACCCGCGCCGGGTGTGCTTCGAGGTGGCCGAGCGCCACCTGGTGAACGATCGCGAGCGCGCCTTCGAGTTCATGACCACCCTGCATGGGCTGGGGGTGCAATTCATGCTCGACGACTTCGGCACGGGCATGACCTCCTTCGGCTGCCTGAAGGATCTCCCGGTGGGCTACGTCAAGATCAACGGCGCCTTCGTGCGCGCCATCGAGCAGGACGTGGGTGCCTATGCCATGGTGCACGCCCTGAACGAGACGGCCCATTTCCTGGGTGTACGCACCGTGGCCGAGTTCGTGGAGAACGCCACCCTTCAGGCGCTGGTGGAGGAAATCGGCGTGGACTACGTGCAGGGCTTCGGCGTGGCCGTGCCCGAACCGCTGCGTGGCGGCGTGGTCGGCTTCAACGCCTCGGTGGCCTGAGGGGGGCTATGTCTCCTCGCAGCCCGTCTCCGGCGGGCAGGGCGTCATGTAGAAGTACACCCCCAGGTTGACGCGGTAACGGGCCTCGCCCCGCCCCGCCGCGGCCGCCTGCCGGCGGCTGGCCTCAGCATCCAGCGCGCGCAGACATTGCATGCCCAGCTCGCGTGACAGCGCGTGCAGGGACTCGGCGTCCTCGGCCGTAAGCCCCTCGAAGTGGGCGCTGCGCTCCAGCAGGGGAGGTTGGCCGGGTGTGAGGTTGTTGTCGCAGGCGGCCAGGTGGTCGTGCACGTTCAGCCCCACGTAGTACAGCTTCTCCTCCAGCCCCTCGGCGGGCACGAAACCCTCCGTACGCAGCCGCACCCGGTTGTCTTCGTCCAGTTCCACCACCCCCAGCCGCAACCACTCGTCCAGCACCGGGCGGGGCCGGATGTCCTTGCTGATGGAGCGGATGAGGGATTCGAAGGAGGGGCTGCCGTCGGCCTGGTCGAAGCGCGGCAGCGGACGGGGCCGACCGGTCTCGTCCTGGTAGGCCGGGTCGCGATACCAGCGGCTGATGGCCTGGTCGCCCAGCGACACGTTGCGCGGCACCTGCAGGGCCTCCGGCGGCAGGTTGCGCAGCCGCTTCACGTCGCGCCGGTGGATGCCGGTCAGCAGGTGGATG
Organism: Gammaproteobacteria bacterium; assembly: GCA_027031685.1. Classification (GTDB taxonomy): domain Bacteria; phylum Pseudomonadota; class Gammaproteobacteria; order UWMA-0217; family UWMA-0217; genus JALVPS01. Next base: position 11,797 of record JALVPS010000302.1, read on the forward strand.
CGGCTGTCGCTGGGCCTTCTGCCCGGCAGGGCGAAGTCGCGCTCGGCCACCTCCACGAACACCGCCTTGAGCAGCTCACTGAAGGCCGGATAGGTCATCCCCAGCCGCATGGACAGGCGCACCAGCGGGCGCAGCAGCCGGCGCAGATTGCGCAGCAGGGCGGGGGGCGGGCCGTTGGGCACGCCGGCGGATGGTTCTCCACTCATCGGTGTACGGACCCCTCTTGTCGGTGCCCGCATCTTTCCACGCCGTTTCCGTACTGCCAACCCGGTCTCATCAAGGGGTGGGGAAAATGCACACTTTTCCTTGACGCCCCCCATGCGCACTGCTATAGACTATAAGTGTGTAAATTGCACACATATAGTCGGCGCGAAAGAGACGGCATTCGCGCCTCTGTCCACCCCAGGCATGGAGAACGCCCATGAAGACGACACCGAATTCAATTTTCGCCGCCGGACCCGTGGCGGCGCCCTGTATCCCGCCGCCCGGCGGTCTGGTCGCGGCCCTGCTGCTGGTCGGCGCCCTCGGCCTGGCCCTGGGCGGCTGCAATTCCTCCGCCGCGGACGGGGCGCGCAGCGCCGATGCCAGCGTGACCGATCTGGCGCGCGAGGACGACGACCGCCAGTCCCGCCGCCTGCGCATTGAGGAGGCCAAGTGGAAGGACAAGAAGGCCAGGCTCAAGGTGAAGGGGCGCGCCACGCCGGGCGTGGAGGTCACTGTGCGCGACGGTGGCGGCCGTCTGCTGGGCCGCGTGCGCGCCGATGACGAGGGTGAGTGGAAACTGGAGCGGCGCGGCCTGGACCCGGCGCCCTGCACCGTGCGCGCCAGCCAGCCCGGCGGCGCCGTGGCCACGCGCAGCGTGAAGGACGCCCCGCGCGATTGCCGTGACAATGGCAGCGGCGGCGGTGGCGGCGATGACGACCACGGCGGTGGCAACACGGGTGGCGGCAACACCGGTGGCGGGAACACGGTGACGCAGGCCGCCTACCGCGTGCTGGCGGCCAACGACCTGGGCATGCACTGCGCCGACAAGGACGGCCAGATCTTCAGCATTCTGCCGCCGTTCAACGTGGTGCACGCGCAGGTGGTCAAGACCGGCGCCGAGCCGCAGATTCTCGACGATGGCCGCGTGGAGGTGACCTACCGGGCGGCGGCCAACCCCGACGATCCGGCCGGGGCCAATTCCATCAACACCACCAGCGAGAACGGCCCGGGGATCTTCAAGGGCAACTTCTGGGCGCCCTTTGCCGGCGGCACCCTGGGCGGGGCCGCCTATGGGGTGCTCTATCCGGCCGGGGTGCTGGCCAGCTTCGAGCCCATTCCCGTCAACCTGGGCCTGCCGGTGCCCGACCCCGCCCAGCTGCCGGCCCTGGCGGCGGTGCAGCAGGCCATGCCCGGCAAGGGCAACACGCCGCAGCCCTTCGAGCGCTTCGACCGCGATCTGCACTTCTTCGCCAGCTTCCCCTTCGGCGGGGTGTTCCAGGGCGTGAACTGGTTCGCCGCCGACGGCATTCCGCTGCTGCCGGTGGACGATGCCGGGCGCGAGAACGC
>JALVPS010000303.1 GCA_027031685.1 Gammaproteobacteria bacterium
GGGCCACGGACCCCGCCCATGCCACCCCGCCCGACCCGCGGCAAGGCCTTGCCGCCCCACTACGACATGCCCTTGCCCCGCGCCACGCGAAACGTGACCCGTCTCCCAATCCGGAATCCCCCCTGTGCACCTCAAGATTCAAAGAGTTACATTCGCTCCCCGGGACGGCGGTGCAGCGGTGTACAATAACCATCTCTCGTCCGGCACTAGCCCGCGCCACGGGCACGACCGGTGATAGAGGTACCAGGAAACATGCCATCGGCGGAGCAAGCCATGACCGACTCCCACCCCGTGGATGAAACCGGCGGCGAGACCGACTCCACCACCGAGATCGAGATTCGCGTCGATGCCGAGCAGCTCGCGCTGCCGGCCGATCACTCCGCGGACGGCGGACACGGCCCGGACCCGCTGGACGGCACCGACATCACGGAGATGGAGCCCTTCGAGGCCCCCACCACAGCAGACCCCGACGACACCGTGACGGAGGACATGAGCCGCGACCCCACCATCGTGTCGCGTGTGGCGCTCTATGCGCGCTATCAGGAGATCAAGCAGCAGATCAAGAGCTTCGACACCTACATCGGCGATGCCAGCGAGGTGGGCATCACCCTGCACAAGTTCTTCGACTTCACCAACGTGCGCCTGCGCAGCCTGGTGGTGTACGGCTCCGGCACCATCAGCCTGCTCGGCGAGGATGCCGACGGCCGCCTGGTGAGCCTGTACGACAACGTGCGCGACTGCGCCTTCGCCCTCTCCCAGCTGCCGGTGCGCAACGGGCAGAAGAAGCGGCCCGTCTCCTTCTGCTTTGCCGAGGCCGGGCGCATCGTCAAGCTGGAGGACTGAGCCCCCTGCCCGCCCCCACCGCTTCCCGGGCGGATGCACGTGCCGCCTGCCCGGCCGAGGCGGCGCCAGCCGGAAGGCATGTCCGCCACGGCCCGGCCGGCGCGCGGCCACCCATGTCGCGTTTCAAACCATCGTTCGAGTGAAGATTTGGTTATTTTTTGATCATTTTTGGGTGAGGCAGGGCCATCGCCGCCGAAAAAATCAGTATCCCCGGCCATAGAAAAATTCTATGAAAACATAAGCCAAGGCGGTGACTTGGTAGGGATACCTTTTTCTTTTCAACTAGTTAACTATTGTTCTTGCTTTTTTGCTTTAACTCTTGTCGGCCAAAATCACCGACAAACTGCAATTGACCAAAACATAATATTAGAATAATCTAATGCACGTCATCGGGACGGTCGATGCTTTGGCCAAAGGGGCAAGACCGCACCGGACGACTCGAACAACACTCAACCAAAGATCAAAGGACGTTAACGACCATGAAAATTTCCAAGCTTGTTATTGCTGCAGCCATCGCTGCTGCCACCACTTCCGCCAACGCCTGGTGGGGTCCCTTCGATGGCCCGGGCTGGGGCAACGGCTGGGGCAATGGCCTCGGTGACGGCTGGGGCCTGGGTGACGGCTACGGCGACCTGGACGGCGACGCCAGCTTCTCCATGAGCTTCTCCGGTCACGGCCGCGGTCGCGGTTATGGCCGTGGTTACGGCTATGGCTATGGCGACGGTTATGGCTACGGCTACGACGCCCCCTACTGGGCCTATGGTCCCTACGGCTATCCGCCCGTTGCTCCGGTCGCCCCGGTTGCCCCCGTGGCGCCCGCTGCCCAGGCACCGGCCGCCAATGGCAACGCCCAGGCTCAGGCCCCGGCTGCCAACGCCCAGGTGACCACGCCGGTCATGCCCTATGCGCCCGGCTTCGCCGCCGCGCCGGCCTTCCCCGGCTATGCCGCGCCGGTCGCTCCCGCCGCTGCTCCCGCGGCCCCGACCTTCGACCGTCAGGCCATGATCAAGCAGATGGAAGAGCGCCGTCAGGCCGCCATGGCTGCCCAGCAGAAGGCCTTCGAGGAGTTCCAGAAGCAGATGGAAGCCGACCGCAAGGCCTTCGAGGCCCGTCTGGCCGCCCGCAACACCGACAAGCCGGCCCCCGCTGCCAAGTAAGCGGTACCGCACGGCTCGGGGCCCCACGGCCCCGGAAAGAACCCGCCCTTCATGGCGGGTTCTTTCGTTTTGGGCGGCCGTTCAGGGGGAAGCGCCGGTCCGGGGGATGGGGGCGACGGCACCCTCGTGACGCCACCGGCGGGGGTGGTCAGGGGATCTGGTAATCGGCCTGGGTCATCAGGTCGATGCCGCAGTCGAGGTCGGAGATCCAGTCCAGGAACTCGCGCACCACCTTTCTGCCCTTGAAGGGCCGACCGTGCTGGGGAACCAGCCATTCCACGTCCAGCTCGCGCACCATGTTGGCCCAGTAGCGGCACACCTTGCGCGAGTTCATGTAACGGCGGTGGAAGGCCTCCATGTGGGGGATGGCGTCCTTGAGCTTCTTGTACGGCCTGTACAGGTCGTCGCTGGCCACCAGGTTGGCGCCCATGTCGCCGGAGAAGAGGATCTTCGACTGCGGGTCGTAGAACTGGAAGTTGCCCTCGGCGTGCAGGAAGTGGGCCGGCAGGGCCTTGATGCGGATGTTGCCGAGGCGCAGGTCCATGCCCCGGTCGGGGATGGTGACCAGTCGGCCGCGGGTGCGGTCGCGACTGGTGAAGTGCGGGATGAAGCGTTCCCACAGCTCGGGCACCACGGCGCGGCAGTCGGTGCCCACCAGCCAGCGGTTGAGGGAGGCGACGATGTCCGGGTCCTGGTGCGAGGCGATCACGTAGTCCAGCCCCTTCACGCTGGTGTAGTCGCTCACCGCCATGAACAGCCGGGTGTAGGTCAGCTCGCCGCCGGGATCGAGCAGGGCGGCGTGGCCGTTGTCCACGATGAGGAACTGGTTGGCCTGGACCGCCTCGCCGGTCACCAGGTCGCTGAACATGACACAGGCGTGTCCGCCTTTTGCGTAGAGTTCCATGGCCATGGGCTCGTTCCGTGCAATCTTGGGGGTGGGCCGAGCGTAGCGGCCCGGCCGGGCCCTGTCTGCCGCGCCGGTCGCATTTGTCCCGCGGGCGGCGCGACGCGGTTCACGGCCCGCGCGTGGTGCCCTCCACCGCCAGCGGCAGGGGTGCGCCGCGCGGGCGGTACACGGCCAGCATGCCGGCCAGGGCGATGAGCAGCGCGCCCAGCACGAAGCGCCCGTGTGGCACTTCCCCCCATAGCAGATAACCGTAACCGGCGCCGAACAGCACCGACGAGTAGGTGAGCGGGCTGAGCTGGCCGGCGGGGGCGCAGGCATAGCCGCGCGTCATGAGCAGTTGGGCGGCCGACCCCACCACCCCCAGTCCCAGCAGCAGGGTCCACTGGACGGCGTCCGGCGTGCGCCAATGCCACAGCAGGGGCAGCGCGGACAGGGCCGTGGACAGGGTGGTGAACCACACGACGATGCGCAGCACCGGCTCGCGCCCGGTGAGGCGGCGCACCGACACCTTGGCCAGGGCCACCAGCGCGCCACCCAGCAGGCCCACCAGGGCCGCGGCCTGCAGCTCGCCGTGGGGCTGCAGCACCAGGATCACCCCCACGAAGCCCACCGGCACCGCCAGCAGGGCCAGCCGCGTGGCCCCCTCTCCCAGCCATGCCCAGGCGATGAGGGGAATGAACAGCGGCGCGGTCATCTTGAGCAGCACGCCGTCGGCCAGCGGCAGTCGCCCCAAGGTGTAGAAGAAGCAGTACATGGCCGACAGCCCCACCACGGCGCGCAGGGCATGCAGCGGAAAGTGGCCGGTGCGGTACAGGGCCAGCCCGCCGTGGCGGTGGATGAGCGGCAGCAGCACCAGCAGGCCGAAGGCGCTGCGGAAGAACACCGCCATCTCCATGGGCAAGGCCTGGGTGACGGTCTTGACCATGGCCCCCATGGTGGCGAACAGCAGCTCGCCCAGCAGCAGGAACAGCGCCCCGCGCAGCAGATCGGTGCGTGCGCGCCTCACTTGCGGAAGAACAGCCAGAGCAGCAGCGACAGCAGCAGGCTGATCAGCAGGGAGGTGGTGATGGGGAAATAGAAGGTGAAGCCCGGCTTGTGGATGACGATGTCCCCCGGCAGGCGGCCCAGCGGCAGCCTGGACAACCAGGGCCACAGCAGGGCGATGGCGATGAGGATCAGGCCGAGGATGAGCAGGACTTTCTGCATGGCACGGACGGGGTTGGGGGTGGCGCGGGCCGCTTTCAAGCCAGGCGTGGCGCACTCAGCAGCTGGTCGATGGCGCGCACGGCGCGGATCAGGCCCACCACCGGCAGGCCGCTCTCGCGGTAGAACTCTTCCAGGTACTCGGCCACGTGGCAGGTGGTGGGCAGCGGCGCGCCGGCAGCGATGAGGGCGCGCATGCGCGGCAGGAACACCCACTGCAGCCACTGGTTGGCTTCCAGGGTGTCGTAGCAGAACGGCTGGCCGCTCTCCAGGGCGGCGGGCGCCGGCGGCACCGCCTCCCACAGGTCCAGGGCGCGCAGCTCGCGTTCGATGGCGTCCAGCAGGCGACCGCTCTCCAGCCAGGGTTCACGCATGGCAGTGCCTCGTCGGGGTCCGCGCCCGCCACGGGGCCGGGGAGGCCGAGTATAGCCGATTCAGGCCGGCTGGCGGCCGC
>JALVPS010000304.1 GCA_027031685.1 Gammaproteobacteria bacterium
GTGTCGGACTTGCCGCCGCGCTTCTCCAGCAGGCGCACGTCGGTCATGGTCATGCCGCGGTCCACGGCCTTGCACATGTCGTAGATGGTGAGCAGGGCCACCTGCACGGCGGTGAGGGCCTCCATCTCCACCCCGGTGCGGCCGCGCGTCTCGGTGCGCGCCTGACAGCGGATGGCGGCGCGCTCGGCCAGCACGTCGAAGCTCAGCTCCACGTGGGTGAGCGGCAGGGGATGGCAGAGGGGGATGAGGTCGGCCGTCTTCTTGGCGGCCATGATGCCGGCCAGGCGGGCCACGGCGATGACGTCGCCCTTCTTGTGGCCGCCGGCGGTGATCAGCGCCAGGGTGCGCGGCGCCATGTGGATGAAGCCCTCGGCGATGGCGACGCGGTGCGTCTGCGCCTTGTCACCGACGTCCACCATGTGCGCCTCGCCGGCCGCGTTGAAATGGGTGAGTGCCACGATGCCTCGCTGTGGGTGTAAACTGCAGAAGCGGCCCGTCCGCTTCCTCCGAGGCCCTATGGTAGCGTAAACGCCATGATCACCGTCCGCTTCTTCGCCAGCCTGCGCGAGCAGCTGGGCACCGCCGAGCGGCGGCTGCCCGCCGCCGAGGTGCGCACCGTGGCCGAGGCCTGGCAGCAGGCCGCCGGCGGCATGCCGCTGCCGGACAACACCCTGGCCGCCGTCAACCAGGAGTACGCCGACCCCGACACGCCGGTACGCGAGGGCGACGAGGTGGCCTTCTTCCCGCCGGTCACCGGGGGCTGAGGTGGACAACCCGGCCCTGTTCGACCACCCCTTCGACCCCTGGTCGCTGGTGGCCGCTTGGGAGCGCGCCCTGCCCGGCGACGCCGGCCGCCACGGCGCCAGCGCCGTGTTCACGGGCACCATGCGCGACTTCAACGAGGGCGACGACGTGGCGCGCATGACCCTGGAGCACTACCCGGGCATGACCGAGAACTACCTGCGCCGCATCATGGACGAGGCGCGCGAGCACTGGCCGGTGCAGGCCTGCTACATCGCCCACCGCGTGGGGGAGATCCGCCCCGGCGAGACCATCATGCTGGCCGCCGTATGGTCGGCCCACCGCAGGGAGGCCTTCGCGGCCTGCCGCTACCTGGTGGAGGAGCTCAAGCACCGCGCCCCGTTCTGGAAGAAGGAGACCCTGGCCGACGGCACGGCGCGCTGGGTGACGCGCAACACGCCCGGCTGACGTTCAGCTGAGCTGCTGGCCGCGCGGCTCGCTGCGTGGCGGCGGCGCCACCTCGGCGGACAGCTTGAGGGCCTTGCCGTTGCGCATCACCTCCAGCTCCACGCGGCTGCCCACCCGCAGCAGCCCCACCTCGTTGCGCAGCTGGCTGGCGTCCAGCACCGGCCGGCCGTTGACGCGCACGATCACGTCCCCCACCCGCAGCCCGGCCCGCTCCGCCGCCGAGCCGCGCTCCACCTGCGCCACCACCGCGCCGTGCGTGGGCGGGATCTTGAAGGCGCTGGCCAGCTCCGGCGTCAGGTCCTGGATGCCGATGCCCAGCCGGCCGCGGCGCACCTCGCCGTATTCCACCAACTGGTCGGCGATGGCCTTGGCCATGTTGACGGGGATGGCGAAGCCGATGCCGATGCTGGCCCCGTTGGGGCCCAGGATGGCGGTGTTGATGCCCACCAGCTCGCCGCGCAGGTTGACCAGCGCGCCACCGGAATTGCCGGGATTGATGGAGGCGTCGGTCTGGATGAAGTCCTCGTAGGACTCGATGCCCAAGCGACGCCGGCCCAGGGCGCTGACGATGCCGGAGGTAACCGTCTGCTCCAGGCCGAAGGGGTTGCCGATGGCCACCACGAAGTCACCCACGCGCAGGCGGCTGGAATCGGCCAGCGGCAGGGCCGTGAGGCGCTGCGGGGTGATGCGCAGCACGGCGATGTCGGCGGCCGGGTCGCTGCCCAGCAGGCGGGCGGTGAAGCGCCGCCCGTCGCGCAGCGTCACGACGATGGACTCGGCCCCCTCCACCACGTGGGCGTTGGTCACCACGTGCCCCCGTTCGGCATCGATGATGACCCCCGAGCCGAGCCCCTCCTCCACGCCCTCTCCCGCCGGCGGCGCGCCGAAGAAGCGCTCGAACAGCGGATCGCCGCGCGGCGCCTCGCCCATCTCGCCCGGCCCTTGGGTGGCGATGTGCACCACGGCCGGCATGACCCGCTCCAGCATGGGCGCCAGGCTGGGCAGGGGCTGGCCGTCCACCGCCAGGGGCAGCGTGCCGGCCAGGGCCGGCAGCATCAGCAGAAACAGCAGGGAGGCGAGCAGACGGGCACGGCGATGGGGCATGGGGCGGCTCCTCCGGGGCAGACGGATCGGACGCCGGGTTGGCGCGGGTCACGGGGGCTTGTTGTGCTTGTGTTCCCCGCCGCGGGCGCGGTCCGGGTATCCAAAGCAGACGCGCCGGGCGGGCGGAAAGTTCCGGCCGCCTGCTAGGGGACGCGCAGCTCCGCGCGCGGGTCCTCACCTGCAAACGCCTCGCGCAGGCGCTCGTAGAGCACGCGCTGCTCGGTGGTGCGCACGCGCGGCGCCACCACCTGCAGGCGCACGTACAGGTCGCCCGGCGGATCGCCCGGCATGCCGCGCCCGCGCAGGCGCAGGCGCGTGCCGTGGTCGGCCCCGGAGGGGATCTTCAGCTGCAGCCGGCCACCATCCAGGGTGGGCACGGTGACCGGCCCGCCCAGGGCCGCCTCCCAGGGCATCACCGGCAGCTGCAGCTCTATGTCGGCGCCATCCACCCGGAAGTGCGGATCCTCGCGCAGCTCGACACGCACGTACAGGTCGCCACGCGGGCCGCCGTCCTGGCCTACGCCGCCCTGGCGCGACAGGCGGATCTTCTGCCCGTCGCGCACCCCGGCCGGGAGGCGCACCTTGAGGGCACGGTCGTCCGGCAGGCGCAGGATCACCTCGTCGCCACGGAAAGCCTGTCCCACACTCACCACCAGCCGCACCTCCCGGTCCTCGCCGCGGCGCGGCCGGGGGCGGGACTGCTGGGCGCCAGCACGCCCGAAGCCACTGCGGAAGATGGCGTCGAACAGGTCGCTGAAGCTGCCGGTGAAGGGGTTGCCGTTGCCGCCGAAGTCTTCCCAGCCCGGCGGTGGCCGGAAGTCCTGTCCCTGTTTCCAGTTGGCCCCCAGCTGGTCGTAAGCGGCCCGCTTGTCCGGGTCCTTGAGCACCTCGTAGGCCTCGCCCACCTCCTTGAAACGCGCCTCGGCGTCCGGCTCCTTGCTCACGTCCGGGTGGTACTTGCGTGCCAGTCGGCGGTAGGCGCGCTTGATCTCCTCCGGGCTGGCGCGGCGCGACACGCCCAACACCCGATAGTAGTCGACGAATTCCATGCCTTTTCCAGGTCTGCGAGCAACGGAGCACGAGGGAGCTGCCGCCCGTCGGGCGACCGCGCCCGCCTGACCATAATCAGGCCGCCGGGCATCTGCAAGGCGTGGCGGCCACCGCCGGCCCGGAGGGTGGGAAGTTTGTGGGCGGGTTGGCAGGCCGGGGGTGACGGCCGCCGCCAATTTACAAACCGTGACCCGCGCCGCTCACTCGATGTTCTGCACCTGCTCGCGCATCTGCTCGATGAGCACCTTGAGCTCCACGGCGGCACGCGTGGTTTCGCTGTCGGCGGCCTTGGCGCTCAAGGTGTTGGCCTCGCGGTTGAATTCCTGCATGAGAAAATCGAGGCGGCGACCCACCGGCTCGTCGCCGTCCAGGGCCTGCCGGGCGGCGGCCACGTGGGCCTGCAGGCGATCCAGCTCCTCCTCCACGTCCAGCTTCTGGGCGATGAGGGCCAGCTCCTGTTCCAGGCGCCCCTCGTCCACGTCCAGTTGCAGCTCGCGCAGGCGGGCCAGCATCTTGTCGCGGATGGCCTGCACCACGGCCACCCGCCGCGCGCGCACCTGCTCCACGATCTCCGCCACGCGCGCGAGGCGCTGCAGCAGGAATTCGCGCAGCCGCGCCCCCTCCTGCTCGCGCACGGCGACGAGGCGGTCCAGGGCCTGGTCGAGCAGGGCGGCAAGGGCAGCCACCAGCGCATCCTGGTCGAGGGCCTGCTCCTGCAACACGCCAGGCCAGCCCAGGATCTCGATGGCGGAGATGCGGGCCGGGTTCTTCATCCACTCCTCGACCTGCTCCAGGGTGCGGATGAGGGCCCGGACGCGGGGCTCGTCCACCTGCAGGCTGTCGGCGCCGGTGGCCGGCTGGAAACGCACGGTGCAGTCCGCCTTGCCGCGCGCCAGGCGGCGGCGGATGCGCTCGCGCAGGGCGTTGTCGGCCACGCGCAGCTCCTCCGGCAGGCGCAGCATGATGTCCAGGTAGCGGTGGTTGACGGTGCGCAGCTCGAGCACGAGCTGGCCGAACTCGGTGTCCTGTTCGGCACGGGCGAAGCCAGTCATGCTGCGGATCATGGGTCTGCTCCCTGGCGCAGGCGGCGGTGTCACGATTGTCCCAGAGTTGCCGGCCCGAGGCCAACCGGCGGCTATCGGCTATAATGCGTGCGCCCCACCCTTCACGACGCAGGAATCCCCCGATCATGCGACCCAGTGGACGTCAGCCGGACGAGCTCCGCCCCGTCAGTTTCACCCGCCACTTCACTGCCCACGCCGAGGGCGCCGTGCTGGTCGGCTTCGGCCAGACGCGCGTGCTGTGCACGGCCAGCGTGGAGGAGCGCGTGCCGCCCTTCCTGAAAGGCAAGGGCCAGGGCTGGGTGACCGCCGAGTACGGCATGTTGCCACGCTCCACCGGCACGCGCACGGCGCGCGAGGCGGCCCGTGGCAAGCAGAGCGGCCGCACGCAGGAGATCCAGCGCCTGATCGGCCGCTCGCTGCGCGCGGCGGTGGATCTGGAGGCCCTGGGCGAGCGGCAGATCATCCTCGACTGCGACGTGCTGCAGGCCGACGGCGGCACGCGCACCGCCTCCATCAGCGGCGCCTGGGTGGCACTGCACGACGCCATCGACTATCTGATGAAAGAGGGCCGGCTGGCGCGCAACCCGCTGCACGGCATGGTGGCCTCCGTGTCGGTGGGCATCTACCGCGGCGTGCCGGTGCTGGACCTGGACTATGCCGAGGACAGCGAGGCGGAGACGGACATGAACGTGGTCATGAACGAGGCGCGCCACTTCATCGAGGTGCAGGGCACGGCGGAAGGACACGCCTTCCGCCGCGACGAGCTGGACGCCATGCTCGACCTGGCCGAGCGCGGCATTGCCCGGATCATCGACGCGCAACGGGAGGCGCTGGAGTCGTGAGCCGGCGGCACGTGGTGGCGCTGGCCTCCAACAACCCGGGCAAGCTGCGCGAGTTCGGGGCCATGTTCGCGCCGCTGGACATCGAGCTGCTGCCGCAGGCCGATTTCAACATCCCGCCCATCGAGGAGACTGGCCTGACCTTCGTCGAGAACGCCCTGCTCAAGGCGCGCAATGCCTGCCGCCACAGCGGCCTGCCGGCCATCGCCGACGACTCGGGCATCGAGGTGGACGCCTTGAACGGCGCACCCGGCATCCACTCGGCGCGCTACGCCGGGCCGGACGCCGACGACCAGGCCAACAACGCCAAGCTGGTACAGGCACTGGCCCACATCCCGCCCCAGGAGCGCACGGCCCGCTACCGCGCCTGCCTGGTGTACATGCGTCACGCCGAGGATCCGGCGCCGCTCATCGCCGAGGGCGAGTGGGAGGGGCTCATCGTCATCGAGCCGCGCGGCCAGGCCGGCTTCGGCTACGACCCGCACTTTTACATCCCCGAGCTGGGCAAGACCGGCGCCGAGCTGGATCCGGCCGAGAAGAACCGCATCAGCCACCGCGCCAAGGCCCTCGCCGTGCTGCTGGAGAAGCTGCGCCGGCTGCGGTGAGCGACCCGACCCCGCTGCCCGTCCCCCTGGGCTTGTACGTGCACCTGCCCTGGTGCCTGCGCAAGTGCCCCTATTGCGACTTCAATTCCTACGCCCGGCGGCCCGGCGAGCCCCTGCCGGAGCGCCGCTACGTGGACGCCCTGCTGGCCGACCTGGAACACGAGCTGCCGCGCGTGTGGGGGCGGCGCGTGGACTCCGTGTTCCTGGGCGGCGGCACGCCCAGCCTGTTCTCCCCCGAGGCCATCGCCGGACTGCTGCGAGGCCTGCGCGCCCGCCTGCCGCTGCGCCCGGACTGCGAGATCACCCTGGAGGCCAACCCCGGCGCGGCCGAACGGGGGCGCTTCCGCGGCTACCGCGAGGCCGGTGTCAACCGCCTGTCCATCGGCGTGCAGAGCTTCGAGGACCGCCACCTGGCAGCGCTCGGCCGCGTGCACGACGGCGCGGAGGCGCGCCGGGCGGTGGAGGCGGCCCACGCCGCCGGCTTTGCCGACATCAACCTGGACCTCATGTTCGGCCTGCCCGGCCAGACGGTGGCCGACTGCCTGGCCGACCTGCGCCAGGCCCTGGCCCTGGCGCCCAGCCACCTGTCCTTCTACCAGCTCACCCTGGAACCCAACACCCTGTTCCACGCCCGCCCGCCGGTGCTGCCCGACGACGACACGCGCTGGGCCATGCAGCAGGCCGGCCAGGCCCTGCTGGCCAGTCACGGCTTCACCCAGTACGAGGTGTCCGCCTACGCGCGCCCCGGCCGCCAGTGCCGCCACAACCGCAACTACTGGGAATTCGGGGACTACCTGGGCATCGGCGCCGGCGCCCACGGCAAGCGCACCGACCCGGACGGACGCATCCACCGCCGCACCAAGCCGCGCCAGCCGCAGGCCTATCTGGAGGCCGTGGAGAGTGGCACCGACCCCGGCAGCGAGCACGCGCTGCCCCGCGCCGAGCTGCCCTTCGAGTTCATGCTCAACGCCCTGCGCCTGCGGGACGGCTTCGCACCGGCCCTGTTTGGCGAGCGCACCGGCCTCCCCTGGGCGGCAGTGGCCGGCACCGTGCAGGTCCTGGCCGATGAGGGCCTGCTGGCCTGCCGCGGGGGGCGCTGGCAGGCCAGCGCACTGGGCTGGCGCTTCCTGGACGACGTGGTGGCCCGTTTCCTGCCGGACTGAAGGCAGTCGCCCTCCACCCGGCGACAGCCCGTCCCGCCGGTGCACGGCCGCTCGCCAGGCTTTCCTGGACGCCACCGGCATCCCCGCGTCATGCGCGGGGATGCCCGCTTGTCAAGTCGGCAACGGCAGCTTATCAACAACCGCCATGAAAATGACACAATCCCCGCGCTAAGCATCTGATTTTTCCACACAGCGCGCGTTTTGTACCAACAAATCAATCAGTTAGAAAACTGATCAAAAAACCACCGACCGGCGCGAGGCCAGAATCCATGCGGTCTGGCAGCCCTTTCCCGTGACTGTTCCACAGAGTTATCCACAGGAATTGTGGACAACCGCCCAGGCCGGCCGCCCCCACCCCGCCAGCCGATCTCCATGACGCAACGAACAAAATCGGTGCCCACCGGCCAGGGCCGGTGCGTGCCCCGGCCCACATCTTGACCCTGGCCACGCCAGCGGCGTAGTATTCGCGCCCTTATGAACCGCCGATGCCGAGAGACGCACGCCATGAAGCCCGACATCCACCCCGACTACCACGATGTGAAGATCGTCTGCAGCTGCGGGAACAGCTTCGAGACGCGCTCGACCTACCCCAAGGAAGAGCTGCACGTGGAGGTCTGCTCGCAGTGCCATCCGTTCTACACCGGCAAACAGAAGATCGTGGACAGCGGTGGTCAAGTGGACAAGTTCCGTCGACGCTATGCAAAGCAGTAAACGGCTGCTACACTATTTAACAAAGTTTTCCTAGACCCCCACTCAATATTTGGCGCTCCCAGTGAGCGCCTCTTTTTTGCGCCGGGCCACCCCGCCCGGCCGCCCTTCGCCACCGCCGGCCCTTGGCCTACAATGGCTCGTCTGTTGCGTAAACATTCCCGGTACCATCCCGAGAACACCATGAGCGAATCCCTGCGCCAGGCCGCCCTCGCCTATCACGCCGAACCCCGCCCCGGCAAGCTGGCCATCGTGGCCACCAAGCCCACCGCCACCCAGCAGGACTTGGCCCTGGCCTACACGCCGGGCGTGGCCGCGCCGGTGCGCGAGATCGAGCGGGCGCCGGAGGCGGCCTACCGCTACACCGCCAAGGGCAACCTGGTGGGCGTGATCACCGACGGCACGGCCGTGCTCGGCCTGGGCAACGTGGGACCACTGGCCGGCAAGCCGGTGATGGAAGGCAAGGCGGTGCTGTTCAAGCGCTTCGCCGACATCGACGTGTTCGACATCGAGGTGAACGCCACCACGGTGGACGAGTTCGTGGACACGGTGGTGCGCATCGCCCCCACCTTCGGCGGCATCAACCTGGAGGACATCGCCGCGCCGCGCTGCTTCGAGATCGAGGAGCGGCTCATGGCCGCCCTGGACATCCCGGTGTTCCACGACGACCAGCACGGCACGGCCATCATCATCGCCGCCGGCCTGCTCAACGCCCTGGAGCTGCAGGGCAAGCGCCTGGCGGCGGCGCGCGTGGTGTGCCTGGGGGCCGGCGCGGCCGGCATCGCCTCCATGCGCCTGCTGCTGGGCCTGGGGGCACGGCGCGAGAACCTGCTCATGGTGGACCGCAAGGGCGTCATCCACAGCGGCCGCGACGACCTCAACCCCTACAAGGCGGCGCTGGCGGTGGACACCGAGGCGCGCACCCTGCAGGAGGCCTGCGCCGGGGCGGACGTGTTCATCGGCGTGTCCGGCCCCAACCTGCTCAAGCCGGAGATGGTGGCCAGCATGGCGCCGCGGCCGGTGATCTTCGCCCTGTCCAACCCGGACCCGGAGATCCACCCGCAGCAGGCCTTCGCCGTGCGCGACGACCTGATCATGGCCACCGGCCGCAGCGACTACCCCAACCAGGTGAACAACGTGCTGGGTTTCCCGTTCATCTTCCGCGGCGCGCTGGACGTGCACGCCCGCTGCATCAACGAGGCCATGCAGATCGCCGCCGTGCACGCCCTGGCCGGGCTGGCCCGCGAGCCGGTGCCGGCCGAGGTGCGGGCCGCCTACGGCGGGCGGGACATGGTCTTCGGCCCCGATTACATCATCCCCACGCCGCTCGACCCGCGCCTCATCGACGTGGTGGCGCCGGCGGTGGCGCAGGCGGCCGTGGCGAGCGGCGTGGCCCGCGCGCCGCACGGCCTTGCGGCGCAGCGCGCCGTCGGCTAAACCCAGTACAGGTTCGCCGCGGCGGCCGCGGTGGCATTGGGGCAGCCGGGCGCGGCGTGACACCGAAGGAGGCTGCACATGCGTAAACTGACCATCGTGGGCGCCGGCCGCGTGGGAGAGGCGGCGGCGCAGATCCTGGCCCATCAGGATCTGGTGCACGAGATCGTGCTCATCGACGTCAAGGAAGGGGCCGCCGCTGGTGTGGCCCTGGACATCCAGGCCACCGCCCCCCTGTTCCGCTTCGACACCCGTCTGACCGGCACCACCGACCCGGCTGCCATGGCCGGCTCGAGCCTGGTGGTCATCACCGCCGGCGTGCCGCGCAAGCCGGGCATGAGCCGCTCCGACGTGCTGGACACCAACGTGGCCATTCTGGACGGCATCCTCGACCAGGTGCTGCGCCACGCGCCGGAGGCCATCGTGCTGGTGGTGTCCAACCCGGTGGACGTGCTCACCTACCGCGCCTGGCAGCGCAGCGGCTGGCCACGCGGCCGCGTCCTCGGCCAGGCCGGGGTGCTGGACTCCAGCCGCATGGCCGCCTTCATCGCCCTGGAGACCGGCTTGTCGGCCAAGCACATCAGCGCCATGGTGCTGGGCGGCCACGGCGACGCCATGGTGCCCCTCATCCGCTACACCACCATCTCCGGCATCGGCGTGAACCAGTTCCTGGACGCGGCACAGATCGCGCGCATCGTCGAGCGCACCCGCCACGGTGGCGCCGAGGTGCTGGCCCTGCGCAAGAACAGCAGCGCCTACGACGCCCCCGGCGCGGCCATCGCCGAGATGGTGGAGGCCATCCTGCTGGACCGCAAGGCCATCCTGCCCACCGTGGCGGTGCTGGACGGCGAGTACGGCGAGCGCGGCGTGGCCATGGGCGTGCCCTGCGTGCTGGGGCGGTCCGGCGTGGAGCGCATCGTGCCTCTCGGTCTCACCGACGACGAGCAGGCACAGTTCGCCGTGTCCGCCGCCGCCGTGCGCCAGGACATCGCCCGCCTGCCCGGCGCGTGAGCCCCGGCCCTGGTGCGCCTCAGTTGGTGATCAGCACGCCGATGCCGAACTGGATGC
Source organism: Gammaproteobacteria bacterium (assembly GCA_027031685.1). Classification (GTDB taxonomy): domain Bacteria; phylum Pseudomonadota; class Gammaproteobacteria; order UWMA-0217; family UWMA-0217; genus JALVPS01. The sequence goes on from JALVPS010000304.1 coordinate 10,245, forward strand.
GGGAGCGCCAGTCGCCCTCCGCCGCACCGGCCGGCGGCCACAGGTAGAGCTGCTCCACCTCCAGCACGGGGAAGCGGTAGGGCGCCTGCCCCACCCGGCCGCGGCGGCTGTCACGCAACCAACCCTGCACCGTCACCAACCGGCCCGGCGCGTAGTCGGCCGTCTCCAGATAGCCGGCCCGCTCAGCGATGAAGCGGCCCAGGGCGGCGCGGTCGGTCTGCGGACGCTGGCTGCGGTCCAGCGGGTAGGCGAGGATCTGCAGGCGGGTGCGGTCGGCCAGGTTCTCCGCGGCCACGATGCGCCCGCCCCAGACGAAGCGCCGCCCCTTGAAGGTGTCCAGATGCTCGGCCACGTCCTGCGGTCCCAGGTCGCGCTCCAGGGCACCGACGGGGAAGCGCGGGCCGCTGGCACAGCCAGCCAGCAGCAGCAACAGCAGGGCGAGGAGGGTCGGCTTGCGCATGTTCACCACCAGAACCAGGGCGGGGGATGGGGATACCAGGGGTACGGGAAGAAGGGGTCGTCGTACCACGCCGGCCACGGCTCGGGGGTCACGGGGCGGCGCGGCGGGAACAGATAGTGCACCTCGACCTGCACCAGCGGGTAGTCGTAGGGGTGCTGACCAATGCGGCCATGCACCACCCCCGCCAACCGGCCGCGCACGGTGATGTCCCGCCCCTCGGCGTACACGGCCGGGTCCAGGAAGCCGGCCACCTCGGCCAGGAAGCGGCCCGGCGAGCGGTCCACCGGACGTGGCCGGCCGTTGCCGTCCAGCGGGCGGGCGACGATCTCCAGCCGCGTGCGCTCCGGCAGGTTGCGCACCGCCACCAGCGTGCCGCCCCAGCGCACCTCGCGGCCGCGCACGGCCGCCGGCTGGCTACGCGCCTCGGCCAGGGACACGGGCCGGGGCGGCGCCTCGCGCAGGGCGCGCGGCACGGGGCTGGCGCAGGCAGCCAGCAACAGGACCAGCGGGGCGAGCAGACGCAGGATGACGGTCACGGCGGCGCGACGGGTAGTGGCCTACCCCCGTTGGACACCACCGGCCGCCGGGAATTCACGCCTCACTCCCACCAGCGCGGGTTGTTCTCGATGAAGGTGAGCACGGCGTCCAGCTTGGGGGCCTCGCTGCGCGGCTGGTCGAGGCGCTCGGCGATGCCCCAGCTGCCCCACTTGTTGTACTTGCCGGGCTGGCTGTAGTAGACGAACAGCTTGCCGCCGGCGGCCTTCCAGGCGTCGAAGTAGTGGAGGTACAGGGGGCGCATGAGGGGGCTGCGGTTGGCGCGCTGGAAGAGGCGTGTGAGGCGCTCGTTGTTCTCCGCCCCGCCGTGGCCCGCCAGGTGCTGGCCGCCCTCGTAGGCGATCAGATCCACGCCGTATTTCCTGGCCACCTTGGCGTGGTTGCGCATCCAGCCGATGGCCTCGCGCAGCGCCTTGCCGCGCAGCTCGCGGAACAGCGCCGCCTGCGACATCTGGCCGGTGTGGGCCTTCGGATCGCCCAGGTAGCCGCCGAAATAGGGGGCGATGGCCAGCGCGTCGACGTGCCTGTAGGCGTCCTTGTGCGACAGGACGACCTTGGCCAGCCAGGCGTTGGCGGCCTGCGTGGCCAGCACGCGCACCAGCCGCTCGCTGCCACCGAACTCGTCCTCGAAGATGCGGAAGATCTCCACCGCCCGCTCGCTGTAGTACTCGGTGCCCTGCTGGTACTGGTCACCCGGCAGGTGGCGCCGCTTGCCCTGCTCGATCATGTGGCGGAACTGGGGAAACTGGCCGTTCCAGGTCTCGTTGGAGTACTCGATGTACACCTTGCGGGCCGGGTCCAGGTGTGCCTTCACGTAGCGCGCGAAGCGGCGCACGTAGTCGTCGCTGGCGGCGTGGGGCAGGGTGAACCAGGGGTCGGCGCGCAGGCGGTTGGCCATGTCCACCATCACCTCCAGCGGGCCACCGGCGGCGGTGGCCCAGGTGGCGTCGTCCGGCTTGCCGCGGTCGGCCCACTCGCGCACCGGCGAGCCGTTGGTGCGCATGGCGTCCATGAAGCGCAGCACGCTGTAGGGACGCATGAAGCGCAGGAAGGCGGGATTGTACACCACCTCGCCGTAGTGCTCGGCGAAGGACAGGTACTGGCCGGGCGGACAGTCCTCGCGGGTGCGCGCCCACACCGTGCGGTCGTCGCGGCAGGTGCCACCGGGCATGATGACGCGGATGTTGCGGATATAGTCCTTGGGGTCGGTCTCCACGATGCGCAGCCAGATGCCGCCCTCGCGCGCCTTGACGTTGATGACGTCGTGGCCGGGCCGGTGGGTCAGACGGCGCGCCGCGCCGCCGTAGTCGATGCGCCCCTTGCCGTCGTAGAACACGTGGTAATGGCCGCTCGGGTAGGCGCCATCGATGTTCCACGCCAGATAGGTCTGCGCCACCTCACCCGGCCGCAGCGAGCGCACCCAGCCGTGCTCGTCCAGGTCCAGCTTGTCATCGAAGGGACGGGCGGTGCGGAACAGGTCCACGAAGGGCTGGGTGGTGGAATAATCCACCCACGGCCCCACATTCATGCCGATGGGCGAGCGGGTATTGTCCGGCAGCGGGCCGACGGGGCGGGTGCGCGGCTCGGCGCAGGCCACGCTCAGGGCCAGGGCGAGCAGGGTGAGGCAGCAGCGTAGGATCTTCATCATGGCGCGGTACATTTTTTAGGACGGGCGAGGACGATGGCCCGGCTCATCCTGTTCAACAAGCCGTATGGCGTGCTGTCGCAGTTTACCGACCACGCCGGGCGGCCGACACTGGCGCAGTGGATTTCTGTGCCCCAGGTCTACCCATCGGGAAGGCTGGACCGGGACAGCGAGGGCCTGCTGCTACTCACCGACAGTGGTCCCTGGCAGGCGTTCATCAGCGACCCGCGCCACGCCCTGGGCAAGACCTACTGGGTGCAGGTGGAGGGCGAGCCGGACGCGGCGGCGCTGCGCGCCCTGGCCGAGGGGGTGGCGCTGCGCGACG
>JALVPS010000305.1 GCA_027031685.1 Gammaproteobacteria bacterium
TTCGTGCACGCGCTGGCCGAGGCGCTGCACACGGACGACCGCTTCCGCCGCCTGATGCAACGGGAGCTGCTGGACGGCGACGCCGGGCGGCTGGCCTTTCTGGCGCGCTTCATCGTGGATGCGGTGCAGCAGCCGTTCATGGCCCTGTTGCAGACGCTGCGGCCCGACGCCGACGCCTGCCTACTGTCGGAGCTGATTCTGGGCATGGTCAAACAGCACTACGACATGGCGCCCCTGCGCCCCTACCTGCCGGCCGCGCGCTGTCCCGAGCCGGGCCCGGCCCAGGTGGCCGAGACCGTGCTGGCCGTGCTCGAACCCTATTTCCGCCCGGGAGAACCCACGTGAAGTCGCCGATCCTCCTGCTGATGGGCCTCGCGCTGTGCCCCGCCCTGGCCGCCGCCGCGCCGGCCACGGCCGCCACCCCCGTCACCGCCGCCGTGGTGCAGCGGGGAGACATCGAACAGACCACCCGCGTGCAGGGGGTGATCGAGTCCGCCAACACCCCGCACCTGCACGCCAAGGTGGCGGCGGAGGTGGTGGCCGTGGCCGTGGACGAGGGCGACGCGGTGCGCAAGGACCAGGTGCTGGCGCGGCTGGACGACGAGGCCTTCCGCCTGGACCGCCAGGCCGCCCAGGCGGCCATCCGGCGCCTGCAGGCCCTGCTGGACAACCAGCGCCGCACCCTGCGGCGGGACGAGGCCCTGGTGAGGAAAAAGCTGCTCCCGGACGCCCGGCGCGACGCCGCGGCCGCCGCCGTGCGCCAGACCGAGGCGCAGCTGGCCGAGGCGCGCGCCCGCCTGGCCCAGGCCGAGTACCGCCTGGCCCACACGCGCATCCGCGCGCCCATCGACGGGCGGGTGCAGCAGCGCGCGGTCTCGGTGGGCGATTACGTCAATCCCATGTCGCCGGCCAACCCCGTCCTGTTCACCCTGGTGGACACCCGTCACCTGCGCGCCCGGCTGTATTTCCCGGAGCGGCTGGCCCACGCCCTGCGCACCGGCCAGCCGGTGACCCTGCACGGCGAAGGGCGCACCGTCACGGCCCGCATCACGCGCCTGCGCCCCATGCTCGACCCCGCCAGCCGCGGGCGCGAGGCAGTGGCCGACCTAGACGACCGCTCGGGCTGGCTGCCGGGCCAGAGCATTACCGCCGAGGTGGTGCTGGCGCGCCACCAGGGCGTGCTGCTGGTGCCGGCGCGGGCGGTGGTGGAGCGGCGCGGCGGCCCGGTGGTGTACCGGCTGCGCGACGGCCACGCCGAGGCGGTGCCGGTCACCCCGGGCCTGCGCCAGGGCGGGCGGCGGGAGGTGCGCGGCAAGCTCCAGCCCGGTGAGCGCATCGCCCTCGATGGCGCCGCCTTCCTTGCCGACGGCGCGCCGGTGACGGTGCGCGCCGCGCCTGAGGCCGAGCAGGGCGGCGGAGAGGGGCCGTGAACCTGCCCGGCCTGTCCATCCGTCAGCACGTGCTGACGCTGATGCTCAGCCTGGTGCTGGTGCTGTTCGGGGTCATCGCCTACCAGCGCATCGGCGTGGACCGGCTGCCCAGGATCGACTTCCCCATGCTGTCGGTGACCACGGTGCTGCCCGGCGCCGACCCGGAGATCGTGGACGCCTCGGTGACCAACGTCATCGAGTCGGCGGTCAACAGCGTGTCGGGCATCGAGAGCGTGCAATCCTCCTCCCTGGCCGGCGTGTCGGTGGTGATGATCCAGTTCGAGCTGGAGAAGAACATCGACACCGCCTTCAACGAGGTGCAGTCGCGGCTCAACGAGATCCTGCGGCGCCTGCCGGACGACGCCGAAACGCCGGTGCTGAAGAAGGTGGAGGCCGGCTCGCAGCCCATCCTGTGGCTGGCGCTGCAGGGCGACAACACCCTGCAGCAGCTCAACGTGTACGCCCGCAACGTGCTCAAGAAGCGGCTGGAGACCATTCGCGGCGTGGGCGACGTGGTCATCGCCGGCGAGCGGCGGCGCACCATCCGCGTCGAACTGGACACCGACCGCATGGCCGCCCTGGGCGTCACCGTGGGCCAGGTGATCCAGGCCATCGGCGCCGAGCACATCAAGCTGCCAGGCGGCTTCCTCACCGCCGGTCGGCGCGAACGCCAGCTCCGGCTGGACCTGGAATACCACCACGTGGACCAGCTCGGCCAGCTCATCGTCGGCCAGCGCGCGCACCTGCCCATCCGCCTGCGCGACATCGCCACCATCCGCGACGGGCTGGCCGATTTCCGCCGCTTCGCCAGCTACAACGGCGCGCCGGCGGTGGGCCTGGGGCTGGTGAGGATCGCCGGCAGCAACACCGTGGCCATCATCGACGAGGCCAGGCGCCGCCTGCGCGAGGAGATCCTGCCGCAACTGCCGCCCAGCATGCGCCTGTCCATCGTGGTGGACGACGCCAACCTGATCACGGCCATCATCGACGCCCTCAAGTCGCACCTGGTGGAAGGCACGCTGCTGGCCGCCCTGGTGGTGTGGCTGTTCCTGCGCAATCTGCGCTCCACGCTCATCGTGGCCACCGCCATCCCCGTCTCCCTGCTGGGCGCCATCGCCGGCATCCACTTCGCCGGCTACACCTTCAACGTCATGACCCTGCTGGGCCTGCTGCTGCTCATCGGCGTGGTGGTGGACGACGCCATCGTGGTGCTGGAGAACATCTTCCGGCACATGGAGGCGGATCCCGCCGGGCGGCCGGCGGCCGTGGCCGAGCAGGGCACGCACCAGGTGATGTTCGCCGTGCTGGCCTCCACCCTCACCCTGGTGTCGCTGTTCGGCGCGGTGGTCTTCATGCAGGGCATCATCGGCCGCTTCCTGAGGTCCTTCGCCGTGGTGGTCGTCTCCGGGGTGGTCATCTCCCTGTTCGTCTCCCTCACGCTCACCCCCATGCTGTGCGCCCGCCACCTGCGCGTGCCCACCCGCCACGGGCGGCTGTTCCGCGCCCTGGGGGCGGCCTTCACCGGCCTGGAGCGGGGCTACCACTGGCTGCTCACCCACGCCCTCGGGCACCGCTGGCTGGTGCTGCTGATCGCCACCCTGGTGGTCGTCAGCAGCGGCTGGTTCATGGGCCGGCTGGGCAAGGGCTTCATGCCCGACGAGGACGAGGGCCGCTTCATCGTCTCCATCAAGACGCCCCTCGGCGCCAGCATCGACTACACCCGCGAGCGCATGCGCGCCGTGGAGCGCATCCTGTCCCGCCATCCCGAGATACACGGCCTGTTCAGCACCATCGGCACCGGCGACCGCGGCCAGGTGAACCAGGGGCAGATCTACGTGAGCCTAGTGCCGCGGGAGCAGCGCAGCGTGCACCAGGTGACGCTGCTGCGGCAGGTGCGCGACGAACTGGCCCAGGTGCCCGGCGTGCGCGCCTTCGCCGCCCCCGTGCCCATCGTCGGCGGCATGCGCGGCGAACCACTGCAGTTCGTGCTCACCGGCCCCAACCTGGAGCGCGTGGCCACGCTGGCCACCCGCCTGGCCCGGCGCCTGCAGGCCATCCCCGCCATCGGCACGCTGGACACCGACCTGCAGCTCGACATGCCGCAGACCACGCTGCGCGTGGACCGCGCCCTGGCCCGCGAGCTGGGGCTGGACACCCGCACCATCGCCAATACCCTGCGCGTGCTGGTGGGCGGCCTGGACGTGGCCAAGTACAATGACGACCCGGGCGACGGCGAGCGCTACGACATCCGCCTCGAGGCCGGCACGCCGCTGCGCCACCCGGACGACCTGCGCAATCTCTACCTGCGCAACCGCGCCGGGCGGCTGGTGCGCCTGGACACCGTGGCCCGCCTGGAGCAACGGCTGGGCCCGGCCAGCATCGGCCGCTACAAGCTGCAGTACGCCGCCACCTTCTTCGCCACACCCACCATCGCCGAGGGCGACGCGGCCCGGATCGTGCTGCGCGAGGCGGCCGGCCTGCTGCCCCCCGGCTACCACATCGAACTCATCGGCCGCGCCAAGGAGTTCAGCAAGACGGTCGGCTACGTGCTGTTCGCCTTCGCCACCGGCCTCATCCTCGTGTACATGACGCTGGCCAGCCAGTTCAACTCCCTCATCCAGCCACTCATCGTCATGATCGCCCAGCCGCTGGCCATCATCGGCGGCGTGTTCGCCCTGTGGCTGGCCGGCCACACCCTCAACATCTACTCCATGATCGGCATGGTGCTGCTCGTCGGGCTGGTGGCCAAGAACTCCATCCTGCTCATCGACCTCACCAACCAGCTGCGCCGCGACGGGCAGGACATCCACGGCGCCCTGCTGACTGCCTGTCCCATCCGCATGCGGCCGGTGCTCATGACCTCCTTCACCATCATCCTCTCCATGCTGCCCGCCGCGCTGGGGGTGGGTGCCGGCTCCGACACCAACGCCCCGCTGGCGGTGGCCGTCATCGGCGGCATGGTCAGCTCCACCCTGCTCACCCTGGTGGTGGTGCCGGTGGCCTATTCCCTGGTGGAAGGGGGACTGCTGCACCTGCAGCACTGGCGCCGGCGGCCGAAGGGCCAGCACCGGCCCGCCCCTGGCGCCGAATAGCCC
>JALVPS010000306.1 GCA_027031685.1 Gammaproteobacteria bacterium
GTGCCGGCGCGGCCTGCTGTGGGTAGCCGTAGGGCACGCCATACCGGGCAGGGGGGAGACCGGGATAGCCGTAGCCGCCGTACGGCGGTGGGGGCGGAGGCGGATAATAGTCGTCGTCGTAGTCGTCGCCGCCGAACCAGCGGCTGGGATTCATCCAGCGGCCGGGGCTGAAGTCGAAGGCCTGTGCCTGGCCAGCCAGCAGGGCGAGCAGCAGCAACAGGCCGAGGCGGGACGGTCGGCAGGCGGCGCGAATGGTGGAGAGCATGATTTCAGACCCCTTGGAGAGATGGCTGAGCACGCGGCGTGGACTTGAAAATTAAGTGAAAATGTCATGAAATAACCACAACATATGTTAAACGATCATCCGGACCGACACACCTGCGCGCCGCCGTTGTATCTATTTGTTTCAACACGCTGCGCCATTGATTTCCTGTTTGTCGGCCCCATCCTTTATCATCCGAACCCGGCCGGTCGTCGCGACCTACAGACCGGCACCGATCCTGTAACGGAAATGTCATGAACGCAGGCCTATAGTACGGCCGGTGCCTGGACCGGCCGGTGTGGTTTGCTGCCCGACCTGCGGACAAGGAATCCGTCCGATCCCGTGGGACGCTGCACCGATTTTCCACCCGCGAGAGGAAGGGAAGCCCTCGTTCCGTTCACCGTGCGTATAGATCGCACAAGAGAAAGCAACAAAGAGGAACCCAACGACACCAATGGACAACGACGAACTCGGGAGTCATTCACGTCACGAACGGTACGACGCGCCACCCCGCCGCCCGACCCTGCTGGTCATCCTGGACGGCGTCGGCCTCAACCCCAACAAGGCCAACAATGCCATCCACCTGGCCAGCACGCCCAATCTGGACCGCTACCTGAGCCGCCATCCGCACACCGCCCTGGCCGCTTCCGGCGCGGCCGTGGGCCTGCCGCCGGGGCAGATGGGCAACTCCGAGGTGGGCCACATGAGCATCGGCAGCGGCGCCATCCAGCTGCAGGACCTGGTGCGCATCGACCGGGCCATCGCCGACGGCAGCCTGGCCAGTTTGCCGGCCCTGCGCGAGACGCTGGACGAGGCGCGTCGCCACGGTGGCCGCCTGCACTTGCTGGGCTTGGCCTCGGACGGTGGCGTGCACGGCCACATGGCGCACCTGGAGGCGCTGGTGGAGATCGCCACCGAGGCCGGCATCGAGCCGGTGCTGCACCTCATCACCGACGGGCGCGACGCCAGCCCCGCCTCGGCGGACCGCTTCGTGGCCCGCATGGAGGCCCTGCTGCGCCGGCGCGGCGGCTACGTGGCCACGGTCACCGGCCGCTTCTACGCCATGGACCGCGACCGCCGTTGGGCGCGCACCGAGGCCGCCTGGCGCGCGCTGGCGCTGGGCGAGGGCGAGCGGGCCGGCACGGCCCTGGAGGCCGTGACCCGCTCCCACACTGCCGGCGTGCTGGACGAGTTCATCCATCCCACGGTCATCGACCCGCGCGGGCGCATCGCCCCCGGCGAGGTGGTGCTGTTCGCCAACTTCCGCAACGACCGCTCGCGCCAGCTCGCCGAGGCCCTGGCCGATCCCGGCTTCGGCGAGTTCGAGCGCGGTGCCTGGACGCCGGCCCGGCTCACCACCATGACGCGCTACAGCGGCCACCTGCCGGCGCGCGTGCTGTTTCCGCCGCTGCGGCTGGAGACCTGCCTGGGCGCGGTGGTCGCGGAGGCTGGCCTGCGCCAGTTCCACTGCGCCGAGACGGAGAAGTTCGCCCACGTCACCTTCTTCTTCAACGGCGGGCGCGAGGAGCCCTTCCCCGGCGAGGAGCGCATCCTGATCCCCTCGCCCAAGGTGGAGACCTACGACCAGGCGCCGGCCATGAGCGCCGCCCAGGTGACCGACGCCACCATTGCCGCCCTGCAGAGCGGCCAGTACGCCTTTGCCGTGGTCAACTACGCCAACGGTGACATGGTGGGCCACAGTGGCGTGCGCGCGGCCATCATCGAGGCCGTCGAGGTGCTGGACCGGGAGCTGGGGCGGCTGGTGGACGCCGCCGAGGCGGCCGGCTATTCGGTGGTCATCACCGCCGACCACGGCAACTGCGACGAGATGGTGGACCCGCAGACGGGCGAGCCCCAGACCCAGCACACCACCCACCCCGTGCCCTTCATCGTCATCGATCCGCAGCCCCTGCAGCTGATGGGCGGCGGCGCCCTGGACAGCGTGGCGCCCACCGTGCTCACGCTCATGGGTCTGCCCGTCCCGTCCGCCATGAGCGGTCGTTCCCTGATCGTGTTCGGCGGCGAGGAGCAGGCCGCCTGATCCCGCGCCCTCTCGCGCCCCGGGCGATGCCGCGTCGCCCGGGGCCGATTGCGATCGAAGCGTGAAATCCATCACGCAAACCCCTCCCCTGGGCTCCTAATATCGCTGTCATAGACCGCCGGTAAGGTGATCGGCGCCGTTCGTCGGCCGCCTGGCGGTACAATAAACACAGCTCAGGGGACACATCCATGACCATGCCGACCGTACCCGGCACGCCCGTCGGCGTGCGCCCGCGCCGCTGGCTGAGCGGCCTCTCGCTCGTCTGCCTGCTGGGCGTCGCCGCCCCGGCCCTGGTGGTGCAGGCCGCCGCGGCGCCCGCCACCAGCCCGCCCCCCGCCGAGCTCGTCAACAGCCCCGACGTGGACACCGACGGCGACGGCATCCCCGACAGCCTGGACCCGGACGACGACAACGATGGCATCCCCGACACCCAGGAGACCACCTACAACATCGACACCGACGGCGACGGCATCATCGACGTGCTGGACGCCGCCAACGGCGATGGCAGCGGGCCGGACATCCGCGGCTCCGGCGACAGCGACGGCGATGGCATCTCCGATGCCCACGAGTGCCCCTCGGCCCCCTACTGCCCGGACTTCGACGGCGACGGCACGCCCAACTACATGGATGCCGACGACGACAACGACGGGCGTTCCACCCTGGATGAGGGCAGCGGCCTCGACACCGACGGCGATGGGGTGGGCGACCACTTGGAGATCGACTACCTGGACATCGACCGCGACGGCTGCAACGAGCCTTGCGACACCGACGACGATGGCGACGGCAGCCCCACCCGCGACGAGCTGGGCGGCCAGGACCCGCTGCTGGCCCCCGACCGCGACCGCGACGGCATCCCCGACTTCCTCGACGCCGCCATCGGCAACGGCAGCGGGCGCGACATCGCCGGTTCGGGCGACTCCGACGGTGACCACGTGGCGGACGGCGTCGAGTGCCCCGACGGCTTCATCTGCCCCAACACCGACTGGGACGTGCAGCCCGACTACATGGACCCCGACGACGACGACGACGGCATCCTCACCCGCGACGAAGATGCCGACGGCGACGGCAACCCGGCCAATGACGACGCGGATGGCGATGGGGTGCCCGACTACCTCGAATCCGCCACCCGCGACACCGACCACGACGGCATTGCCGACCAGTTCGACGCCACCGACGACCGGCCCTCCGGTGGCTCGGGCGGCTCGGGCGGCTCGGGCGGCTCAGGCGGCTCAGGCGGCTCAGGCGGCTCAGGCGGCTCAGGCGGCTCAGGCGGCTCAGGCGGCTCAGGCGGCTCAGGCGGCTCAGGCGGCTCAGGTGGCTCAGGTGGCTCAGGTGGCTCAGGTGGCTCAGGTGGCTCAGGTGGCTCAGGTGGCTCAGGTGGCTCAGGTGGCTCAGGTGGCTCAGGCGGCTCAGGTGGCTCAGGCGGCTCGGGTGGCTCGGGTGGCTCGGGTGGCTCGGGTGGCTCGGGTGGCTCGGGTGGCTCGGGTGGCGGGACCAATGGGGTCGGCGCCAGCAGTACCGGACGGCTCAAGTCCGGGCTGGGCGGCCTCGGCCTGTGGGTGCCCGGTCTGCTCGTCGTCCTGCGCCGTCTGCGCAGGGGGGGCAGTCTGCGTGCCTTGGCGCTACTGGGCCTGGGTTCGGGGCTGATGGGCGCAGGCTTGTCGTCGCCGGTGGCCGCCGACGAGCCGCAATGGTATGTGGGCGGCGGCCTGGGTCTGTCGCAGGTGAAGCCAGACGCCAGTGACACGCCCTGGCGGGTGAGCGACGACTCGGACCTGGGCTACAAGCTCACCGTGGGGCGCGAGCTGTCCGACCACTTGGCGGTGGAGGCCTTCTGGGCCGATCTGGGCAATGCCGAGGTCGCCCCACGCGGTCGGGTGGACTACAAGGTGTACGGCGCCGGCGTGCTGTTGGCCTTCCCCGACAACAACCCCGGCCTGTCCGGGTTCGTCAAGGGTGGCCTGGTGGGCATCGACGCCAATGCCAACCTGCCCCACAAGACCGACAACCACTTTCTGGTGTACGGCGGGCTGGGCGCCGAGTACCAGCTGGACAATGGCCTGTCCCTGCGCGGCGAGTACGAGCGTTACGCGGAGGACGCCGGCCTGTTCTCCCTCAATCTGGTCAAGCGTTTCGGGGGCGAGGAGGAAGAGGTGGTCGAGGAGGACCTGCCGCGCGTCAGCCTGGCCCCCACGGTCAATGCGGCCGTCGACGACCAGGACGGCGACGGCGTGCCCGACGCCAAGGACCGTTGCCCGGCCACGCCGGCCGGTGCGCCGGTCAATGCCCGGGGTTGTCCGCGTTTCGTTGGCATCCTGCGTGGCGTGACCTTCGAGCCGGGCTCGGCGCGCCTCACGCCCCGAGCCAAAAAGGTGCTCGATGCCGTGGCGCGCGACATGCGCAAGTATCCGGGCCACAAGTTCGTCGTGCTGGGCCATACCGACAACGCGGGTGATGCCCTCCACAACAAGCGGCTGTCCATCCAGCGCGCCCGCGCGGTGGCGCTCTATCTGGTCAAGCGGGGCATCTCGCCCAAGCGGCTGCGCTATGGCGGCTATGGCGAGGCCAAACCCATCGCCTCCAACGACACGCCGGAAGGACGCGCCCGCAACCGCCGGGTGGAGATCTGGCCGCAGTCCTGAACGACCCCATTCATGGTGATCTCCCTGACAGAGTTGGCCGGTCCCCGCGACCGGCCCTTTTTATGCCGGCCATGGCGCGGGTGACCGTGCCGGGCGATTTGCGCATAATGCGCCGACTTGCACGGAGGGGGTGGCGAGATGTGCGGCATCTGCGGTGAACTGCGCTTCGACGGGGCCTATCCCGACCCCGATCGCCTGCGGCGCATGCTGGCCCGGCTCGAGCGGCGCGGCCCGGACGACGAGGGCCTGTACAGCGAGGGGCCGGTGGCCTTGGGGCACCGCCGGCTGGCCATCATCGACCTCAGCGAGCACGCCCACCAGCCCATGATCGACCCCGAGGCGGGGCTGACCATCGTCTTCAACGGCACCATCTACAACTACCCCGAACTGCGCGAGGAGCTGATCGCGCGCGGCCACCGCTTCGTCTCACACGGCGACACCGAGGTCATCCTCAGGGCCTATGCCGAGTGGGGTGAGCAGTGCGTGGAACGGCTGCTGGGCATGTTCGCCTTTGCCATCTGGAACCTGCGCACGCAGAGCCTGTTCCTGGCCCGCGACCGCATGGGCATCAAGCCGCTCTACTACAGCCAGGCGCGTGAATACTTCCGCTTCGCCTCCACCACCCAGGCCCTGCTGGCGACCGGCGAGGTGGATACCGGCATCGACGCCGTGGCCTTGCACCACCTGTTCACCCTGCACGCCGTGGTGCCGGCGCCGCGTACCGTCCTGCGCGGCGTGCGCAAGCTACCGCCGGCCCACTGCCTGACCATTGATCCCCTGGGCCGCCACCACCTGCGTCGCTACTGGACCCTGCACGCGCGTCGCCCGCCCGAGTCGCGCGGCCGGGCCGAGTGGCGCATGGCTATCCACGACGCCCTGCGCCGCGCCGTGGAGCGTCGTCTGCAGATCGCTGACGTGCCGGTGGGGGTGCTGCTGTCGGGCGGGCTGGACTCCAGCCTGCTGGTGGCCCTGCTGGCCGAGCAGGGCGTGCGCGACCTGCAGACCTTCACCATCGGCTTCGAGGATCACCCGGACGAGAAGGGCAGCGAGTTCGAGTACTCCGACCCGGTAGCCGAGCGCTACCACACGCGCCACCACAAGTTCCACTACCCCAACGCCGAGGTCCTGCCGCGCCTGCCGGAGGCCGTGGCGCAGATGAGCGAGCCCATGTTCGCCCAGGATGCGGTGGCCTTCTATCTGCTCGCCGAGCAGGTGTCGCGTCACGTCAAGGTGGTGCAGTCGGGGCAGGGGGCGGACGAGGTGTTCGCCGGCTACTTCTGGTACCCGCAGATGCAGCAGGCCGGCGGCAGCTGGCTGGACCGCTTCCGCCGCCACTATTTCGATCGCGACCACGACGAGTTCGCGCGCATGATCGACGCGCGCTGGGTGGATCGCGACTACACCTCGCCGCTGATCGAGGAGCTGCTGCACTCGGTGGACGCCGAGACCTTCCTCGACGCCGTGCTGGCCGTCGATGTGACCACCCTCATCGTGGACGACCCGGTGAAGCGGGTGGACAACATGACCATGGCCTGGGGGCTGGAGGCGCGCGTGCCGTTCCTTGACCACGAGCTGGTGGAGCTGGCCGCGCAGATGCCGCCCGAGTACAAGCTGGAGCACGGCGGCAAGGGCATCCTCAAAGAGATCGCTCGCGAGCTGCTGCCGGCGGTGGTCATCGACCGGCCCAAGGGCTACTTCCCCATGCCCGCCCTCAAGTATCTGCGCGGGGAGTTCCTGGACTTCGTACGCGACATCCTCGACTCGCGCGCCTGTCGTGAGCGCGGCCTGTACCGGCGTGACTACGTGGCGCGCCTGCTGGCCGAGCCGGAGCAGCACCACACCCGCATCAAGGGCAGCAAGCTCTGGCATCTGGCCGCGCTGGAGCTGTGGTTCCAGCAGCAGGGCCTGTAGGCCGCGCCCCTCTCTGCAATCCCTGCCCGTGGCAGGGATGAATCGCCTCTGGCCAGTCGCTACACTGGTCCGATCCCGGTCGCGCCCGCCGGCGCGGCCCGCCCACTACCCCATTCCCCAGCGAGGTAAGCAGAATGGACGTACTCGATCGCATCCGGAAACAGGTTGAAGAGAATCCGGTGGTCATCTATATGAAGGGCACGCCGCAGATGCCCATGTGCGGCTTCTCCATGCGCGCCGCGCAGGCCCTCATGGACACCGGGGTGGACTTCGCCTACGTCAATGTGCTGACCGACCCGGAAATCTTCGAGAACTTGCCGCGCTTCGCCAACTGGCCCACCTTCCCGCAGATCTACATCGACGGTGAGCTGGTGGGCGGCTGCGACATCACCCTGGAGCTGGCCCAGCGCGGCGAGCTGAAAAGGATGATGGAGGAGGCCGTCGCCAAGAAACAGGGCGAACAGGGCTGATCCCACCTCTTGACACAGAAAAGCGCGGGCCCACTCCGGTGGGGGCGGGCCCGTTTCTTTAGTTATTCAGGGCGCCTGGGGCTGCCCTGGTCCTGCCGAGGGTGACGTCCCTGCGCCGGGCTTCAGGCCAACAGGGCGGCCAGGATGCCGGTGAGGAAGATGCCGTCGAAGGTGCCGGCGCCGCCGATGGAGGCAATGGGCGGCCCCAGGTCGCGGATGTCCGGCAGGTGCAGTACGTCGGCCTCCAGCAGCACGCTCACTGTGCCGCTGATGAAGGCCAGGTGGGCGGCGTGGGTCGGGTCCAGCGCCAGGGCCAGCAACACGGCCGCGAAGGGCGGCACCAGGGCCGGCATGGCGATGCCCAGGCCCGGCACCGGCCGGGCCATCGCGTAGCTGAGGGCGGTGATGAGCGCGATGGCCAGCATTAGCCGGTCCGGCGGCACGGTGTGCAGGTGCCAGAAGTGGGAGCTGAGCAGCAGCGGCACGATGCAGCCGCCCACGTTGACGGCGATCAGGGTGCGCCCCGGCCGCAGCAGGCGGCTGTGCTGCCACAGCCGGTCGCCGAAGGGCAGTTCCGGCGGTGGTTCCGTGGTCCGGCTGCGCAGGGAGAACAGGGGGATGTTGATCAGGCTGCCCAGCAGGGCGGCGATGAGTACGAAGCTGGCCGCGCCCGGCGACAGGCCCAGCTTCTCGAAGGCGATGGTCAGCACCTGCACCTGCACGATGGCGAGCAGGAAGGCGCTGAGGAGGATCAGCAGCAGGAAGGAGGGCCCCGGCACGTCGCGCCCTCCGCCGGCTCAGGTGGCCCGCACGGGCTGGCCGCGCACGCCGTGTTCGGCGATGAAGTCGAGCAGCGTCTCCGGGCTGAAGGCGGCCGGCTGGTACTCCACGTGCAGGCGCCGCGGGTCGTCCGGGTCGAACAGGGCCAGCACGATGCCCCGCGCGGCCGCCAGCTTGGCGTCCAGCCAGGCGCGCCGGCTCTCGTCCAGGGGCTGCTCCAGCTCGATGTCCATGGCAACGCGCTCGTTCATGGCAGGGCTCCTCGCTCGGCCGCACACACGGCCTTTAGGTGGGGATGCTGCCAGCGGATGCAAGGGCGCGCCTTGCCCTGCGTCAATTGCCGGTCGGGGCGCGCAGTTCGCGGCGGTGCAGGAGGATGTGCACGAAGGGCACCAGCATGGTGGCCAGCAGCACCAGCATGGCCGGCACCAACCGCCCCTGGCGCGCCAGCCAGATGGCCAGGGCGAAAGCCGCGGCCATGCTCAGCGTGGCGTTGATGAAGGCGCGCCGGATGAGGCGCCTGCGGGTGGCCCCGTCCTCCTGGCCGGTCATGAACAGGAACAGCACCGGCAGCAGGTAGTGCAGCGGGGCGTAGAACAGGGCGATGATGAGCCAGACGACCGGGTCGGTGAGGCTCACGCCGGCCGCTCCGGGGTATGGCGCGGGGCGCGGTCGTATTCCAGCGCGAGGCCGAAGTCGGTCATGTCGATTACCGGGCGCGGCGTGGGGCGGTGATGATACCCGCCGCGGGGGTGGCCGGGAAATGCGGGGAAGGGAAGGAGTGGTGCCGAGGAGAGGACTTGAACCTCCACGGGGTTTCCCCCACTAGCACCTGAAGCTAGCGCGTCTACCAATTCCGCCACCTCGGCAGTGACTGAATCCTAGTGGAAATCAGGCGCCGAACGATACCGATACTGTACAATCTTGTCAACGCAGCGCGGGCCCCGTTCGGCCCGCGGTTTTCTTTGTGCCGAAGCATACGTTCAACCGAGACCGAGAGACGTGCCGAAACCGGAAGATCCCCACTACGAGCGGGAAGCCGCCAAATATGAAAATCCCATCCCCAGCCGGGAGATGATCCTGGAGGTGCTGGAGGATGCCGACGGGCCGCTCACCCTGGACGAGCTGGCCGGGGTGTTGCACCTGGAAGAGGACACCCAGCGCGAGGCCCTGCGCCGCCGCCTGCGCGCCATGGAGCGCGACGGGCAGGTGGTGCGCAACCGCCGCAAGGGCTACGTGCCCGTCACCGAGGACCACGAGTTCGTGCGCGGCCGGGTCATCGCCCACCCGGACGGCTTCGGCTTCCTGGTGCCGGACGAGGGCGGCGAGGACGTGTTCCTGCCGCCACGCGAGATGCGGTCCCTGCTGCACGGCGACCGCGCCCTGGTGCGCATCGCCGGCATCGACCGCCGCGGCCGCCGCGAAGGTGTGCTGGTGGAGGTGCTGGAGCGCGCCCACGAGGAAGTGGTGGGGCGGCTGTTCATCGACGCCGGGGTGGGCTTCGTGGCGCCCGACAACAAGCGCATCACCCAGGACATCCTCATCCCGCCCGACAAGATGGGCGGGGCGCAGGCCGGCCAGATCGTGGTGGCGCGCCTCATCGAGCAGCCCAGCCGCCGCAAGCAGCCCATTGGCGAGGTGGTGGAGATCCTCGGCGAGCACATGGCGCCGGGCATGGAGATCGACATCGCCATCCGTGCCCACGAGCTACCGCACCGCTGGCCGGAGGCGGTGGAGCAGGAGATCGCCGGGCTGGGCGAGGCCGTGCCGGAACAGGCCAAGCAGGGCCGCGAGGACCTGCGCGAGCTGCCGCTGGTGACCATCGACGGCCCCGACGCCCGCGACTTCGACGATGCCGTGTACGCCGAGCCGCGCGAGGGCGGCGGCTGGCGGCTCATCGTGGCCATCGCCGACGTGTCGGCCTACGTGCAGCTGGGCAGCGCCCTGGACGACGAGGCGCGCTTGCGCGGCAATTCGGTGTACTTCCCGCAGCAGGTCATCCCCATGCTGCCGGAGGTGCTGTCCAACGGCCTGTGCTCCATCAACCCCAAGGTGGACCGCCTGTGTATGGCCGTCGAGCTGATGATCGACGACGAGGGCTGGATGGAGAGCTACCGCTTCATGGAAGGGGTGATGCGCTCCCACGCCCGCCTCACCTACGACCAGGTGGCGCGCATGGTGGTGGAGCGCGACCCCGAGCTGCGCGAGCGCCACGCCGAGCTGGTGCCGCACCTGGACAACCTGTACGGCCTGTATCTGGACCTGCGCGAGGCGCGCGAGGAGCGCGGCGCCATCGACTTCGAGACCACCGAGACCGAGTTCGAATTCGACGAGCAGCGCAAGATCAAGGCCATCCGCCCCGCCGAGCGCAACGAGGCGCACAAGATCATCGAGGAGTGCATGATCGCCGCCAACGTGGCGGCCGCCAAGTTCCTCAACCGCCACCGCATCGTCGCCCTGTACCGCGTGCACGAGGGGCCGGCGCCGGAAAAGGTGGAGGAGCTGCGCGCCTTCCTGGGCGAATTCGGCCTGCACCTGCGCGGCGGCGAAAAGCCCAGCCCCAAGGACTACATGGCCGTGCTGCAGCAGATCGAGGGCCGTCCCGACCAGCACCTCATCCAGACCGTCATGCTGCGCTCCCTGTCCCAGGCGCAATACTCGCCCGACCCGGACATCGGCCACTTCGGCCTGTCGCTGGACGACTACACCCACTTCACCTCGCCCATCCGCCGCTACCCGGACCTCATCGTGCACCGCGCCATCCGCCACATCCTGGCCGGGCGCAAGCCGGGCCGCTTCCCCTACAGCTACGAGGACATGGTGCAGCTCGGCGAGCACTGCTCCATGACCGAGCGGCGCGCCGACGAGGCCACGCGCGACGCCGCCGACTGGCTCAAGTGCGAGTTCATGCTCGACAAGGTGGGCGAGGTGTACACCGGCACCATCTCCGGCGTGGCCCCGTTCGGCGTCTTCCTGGAGCTGGACGAGGTGTACGTGGAGGGCATGGTGCACGTCACCAACCTGCCCAGGGATTACTACGAGTTCGACCCGGTGGGCCACCGCCTGGTGGGCAAGCACACCGGCCGCAGCTACCGCATCGGTGACCGGCTGGAGGTCATCGTGGCGCGCGTCGATTTGGACGAGAAAAAGATCGACTTCGAGCCCGTGGAGACGGCCGAGCAGGAACAGAAGCCCGTCAAGCGGCGCCGCCGGCGCAAGAAGAAGACGCGGTGAAGAACGAGCACATCGCCGGCCTGCACGCCGTCGAGGCCGTGCTGCGCCAGGACCCGCTGCGCGTGCTGCGCCTGTACGTGCGGCGCGGCCGTGGCGACCGCCGCCTGCAGGCTCTGCTGACGCTGGCCGAGCGGCACGGCGTGCCGGTGGAGTTCGTCGAGGCGCGCCGCCTGGACGGGCTGGCCGGCGGCCTGCGCCACCAGGGCGTGGTGGCCCTGTGCAAGGCCAGCGCGGCCCTGGGCACGGCCGACCTCTACCGCATGCTGGACGGTCTGGAGGAGGCCCCCTTCCTGCTGGTGCTGGACGGCGTGACCGACCCGCACAACCTGGGCGCCTGCCTGCGCAGCGCCGAGGCGGCCTGCGTGCACGCCGTCATCGCCCCGCGCCACGGCGCCCCCGGCATCACCCCCGTGGTGCGCAAGGTCGCCAGCGGCGCCGCCGAGCGCGTGCCCTACGTGCAGGTGGGCAACCTGGCACAGACCCTCGACGCCCTGCGCGAGCGCGGCATCTGGCTGGTGGGCACCAGCGACCGCGCCCCCCAGGACCTCTACGCCCAGGACCTCACCGGTCCGCTGGCCCTGGTCATGGGCGCCGAGGGCAGCGGTCTGCGCCGGCTCACCGCGGAACGCTGCGATTTTCTGGTGCGCATCCCCATGTGCGGCCAGGTGGCCAGCCTCAACGTCTCCGTGGCCACCGGCGTGTGCCTGTTCGAGGCCGTGCGCCAGCGCCGTCCCGCCACCTGACACGCCCTGCGTCACGGTCGCGTGTCGGACAAAATTTCCCGTCCGGCGCGCGCCGCGCCTTCGCCGCGCAAACCGGCCATTTCATACCCCTGCCCGTTGCACCCGTCCGTTGGTTGCGGAATCATCGCCCAAGCCCACACCGCCGGGCTCCCCACCGGCGTGCAATAAATACAAACGAAACGAAGATCAGGAGGAAGGGGCAGTGGAACTGGACAATTTCAGGGTCACCGACACGGAAACCATCCGCCGGGTCCTGATCGGGCTGAAAAAATCCACATCCGATCTCGAAGTGCGCTTCGACGGCGAGGACCGCGTGGCGCGCACCCGCATCCAGTCCTGTCACCCCGACAAAGGCTATTTCACCCTGCGCGTACTGGACACCATCGCCCTGCACCGGCGCGTGCTGCACGGCGACGATTTCCTGCTCGTCGGCTGGGCACACGGCGTGCACACCGAAGTGCAGCGCCTCGCCGCGCGCGACTTTGTGGACGACCCGCGCCACGAATGCTACGTCGTCCCCGTTCCCGACGAACTCATCTACGTGCAACGGCGTGAGTGCTACCGCGCCCAGGTGGCCCGCTTCGTCGAAGTGTTCGTCAAGGTCCAGTTCGCCCCCGACGACGGTCCCTGGTACGACGCCCACCTCATCGACCTGGGCGCCGACGGCTGCCGCATCGGCTTGCAGGGCATCGACACCCCGCCCACCGGCTTCCGCGACGGCCTCACCGCCCTGCAACTCATGCTGCCCGGCGAAACCCGCCCCATCGCCGTGCAAGGCAACCTGCGCCACTGGCACTGGCAGGAAGACGCCGCCCAACTGCAGGCTGGCTACCAGTTCCACCGCCTGCGCATCGGCGAACAGGACCGCATCCAGCGCTACGTCTCCGAAATCCAGCGCGAAATGTGCCGGCGCGAGGCCATGGTTGGGGGATGACGCAGAGCCGGCAGCGGCGGCTCCGGCGCTGCGTGCCTTGCGCCGCCCTACGATGGTTTGTGGAGTAGGGCGATGAAATGGTCTCCTCCCTCCCTTAGTAGGCGGCGTCGTGATGCGCCATGATGTGCAGAGTTCAACTACCCACATCGACCGGAGGGAAGAGACCATGAGCGAGGTTACGACG
>JALVPS010000307.1 GCA_027031685.1 Gammaproteobacteria bacterium
GGGGAGGGGGCGGGCCGTCACCAGGAGCACCTTGCGGCCGGTATTCAAGTGGGCCAGCGGGGTGGCTCGAATGCGGGCGAAGGCCGAGCCGGGGCCTCGGGAGACCTCTACCACTCGCGCCACCGGATAGTCGGGCGGGAAGCGCCCGCCCAGCCCGGAAGTGACCAGCAGGTCACCCTCGCGGATGTCGGTGTTGGCGGGCAGGTAGAGCAGATTGAGCACGTCGGTGTGGCCTGTGCCTTGGGCGATGCTGCGCACGCCGCTGCGCAGGTTCTGCACCGGGGTGGCGTGGTTCGGGTCGGAAATCAGCATCACCTCGGCGTGGTAGGGGTGGGCGCGGATGACCTGCCCCACCAGCCCGTGCTCGTCGATGACCGGCATGCCCACTTCCACGCCGTCCTGCGTACCCTTGTCGATGACCGCCTGCTGGCGGTAGGGTGTCATGCTGATGGCCAGCAGGCGTGCCGAGGCTAGGCGCGTCTCCAGACGGCGGGTGGAGTGGAGGAGGGCGCGCAATTCCTCGTTCTCACGCTCCAGCGCGGCGAAGCGGGCCAGCCGCGCGCGCAATAGCCGATTCTCCTCGCGCAGGGCCTGGTTGCGGGTGAGCAGGGTGTGGTGTGCGGCGATGTGTTCGTGCAGCCAGGCGTGCGCGCGAACCGGCAGGTCGGCCGCCACCTGGAGCGGGTGCAACAGGGTGGCGAATACGGAGCGGGTGGTGTCGAGCTGGTGGGTGTTGCGGTCCAGGAACAACAGGGCCAGCGACAGGGCCGCCAACAGCAGCAGGCGCAGCAACGGGCTGGGGCTGCGCTGGAAGAGGGAATCGCGCATCGGCCCGACGGGCCCTTACTCCATGGCGAGGAAGCCGGGCCCCCTATCCTCCATGATCTCCAGGATCTTGCCGCCGCCGCGCGCCACGCAGGTGAGCGGATCCTCGGCCACAATGACGTGAATGCCCGTCTCCTCGGCGATGAGCTTGTCCAGGTCGCGCAGCAAGGCGCCGCCGCCGGTGAGCACGATGCCACGGTCGGCGATGTCCGAGGCCAGCTCGGGCGGGGTGCGCTCCAGCGCCGTCTTGACTGCCGAGACGATGCCGTACAGCGACTCCTGCAGGGCCTCCAGCACTTCGTTGCTGTTGATGGTGAAGGTGCGCGGCACGCCCTCCGACAGATTGCGACCGCGCACCTCGATGTCCAGCAGCTCCTTGCCGGGGTAGGCGGAACCGATCTCGTGCTTGATGCGCTCGGCGGTGGCCTCGCCGATGAGGATGCCGTAGTTGCGGCGGATGTAATTGATGATGGCCTCGTCGAAGCGGTCGCCGCCGATGCGCACCGAGTCCGAATAGACGATGCCGTTGAGGGAGATGACCGCTACCTCCGAGGTGCCGCCGCCGATGTCCAGCACCATGGAGCCGATGGCCTCGTCCACCGGCACGCCGGCGCCGATGGCGGCCGCCATGGGCTCCTCCACCAGGAACACCTTGCGCGCCCCGGCGCCGGCGGCCGACTCCTTGATGGCGCGGCGCTCCACCTGTGTGGCGCCGCAGGGCACACACACCAGTACGCGCGGGCTGGGCCTGAACAGGCTGCTGCGGTGCACCTTCTTGATGAAGTACTGCAGCATCTTCTCGGTGGTGGTGAAGTCGGCGATGACGCCGTCCTTGAGCGGGCGGATGGCCATGATGTTCTCCGGTGTGCGGCCCAGCATGGCCTTGGCATCGATACCCACCGCCTCGATGGAGCGCGGCCCGCCCGGCCCGCGGTCCATGCGGATGGAGACCACGGAGGGCTCGTCCAGCACGATCCCCTTGCCCCGCATATAGATGAGGGTGTTGGCGGTGCCCAGGTCGATCGACAGATCGTTGGAGAAGAGGCCCATGAGTGATTTGAACATGTCGTCTCGGCTCGTTGGTTGGGGGTCGGCTGGTGTGGGGGCGTATTATGTCGATCGGCTGCGCGCCCGCTCAAGCGCGCCGCTCAGGAAGCTTGAACAGGGTGGCACCGGCAGCGCCCGTAATGTGACGCGGCCGCCGCTAGTGGCCGGGGCGGGATGGTGGTATCTTCCGGCGCCTCTGACACGTGAGGGTGCAGCATGGCTCTGACCAAACAGGAAGTGCATAAAATAGCATATCTGGCGCGGCTCAAGATCGACGAGTCGGACGTGCCGCAGTACGCCCGCCAGCTGTCCGACATCCTCGATTTCGTGGCGCAGATGGACGCCGTGGACACCGCCGGCGTGGAGCCCCTGGCCCACCCGCTGGGCGCCACCCAGCGCCTGCGCCCGGACGAGGTGACCGAGACCGACCAGCGCGAGCACTTCCAGGCCATCGCGCCGCAGGTGGAGAACGGCCTCTACCTCGTGCCGCGCGTCATCGAGTGACGCCCCTCGCCCCCCACCGGACCACGACATGCACCGCAAGACCCTGATCGAACTGCGCGATGGCCTGCAGCGCGGCGACTTCAGCAGCGTGGAGCTGACCGAGCACTTCCTGCACCGCATCGACACCCGTGACCGCGAGCTGAACGCCTTCATCACCGTCACCGGCGAACTGGCCCTGGCCGCCGCGCGCGAGGCCGACCGGCGCCGCGCCGCCGGCCAGGCCGGCCCGCTCACCGGCCTGCCCGTCGCCCACAAGGACATCTTCTGCACGGACGGGGTGCGCACCTCCTGCGCCTCGCGCATGCTGGACAACTTCATCGCCCCCTATGACGCCACCGTGGTCGAGCGCTTCAAGATGGCCGGCGTGGTCATGCTGGGCAAGACCAACATGGACGAGTTCGCCATGGGCTCGTCCAACGAGACCAGCTTCTACGGCCCGGTGCGCAACCCCTGGGACCCCGAGCGGGTGTCGGGCGGCTCCTCGGGTGGTTCGGCGGCGGCCGTGGCGGCGCGCCTGGCGCCGGCCGCCACCGGCACCGACACCGGCGGCTCCATCCGCCAGCCGGCCGCCCTGTGCGGGGTGACCGGGCTCAAGCCCACCTACGGGCGCGTGTCCCGCTGGGGCATGATCGCCTTCGCCTCCAGCCTCGACCAGGGCGGCCCCATCGCCCAGAGCGCCGCCGACTGCGCCCTGCTGCTGGGCGCCATGGCCGGCTTCGACGAGCGCGACTCCACCTGCATGGAGCAGCCGGTGGACGACTATCTGGCCGCCCTGGAACGGCCGCTGGACGGGCTGCGCATCGGCCTGGCCCGGCCCTTCTTCGGCGAGGGCCTGGACGCCGGCGTGGAGCGGCGCGTGCGCGAGGCGCTGGCCGTGTACGAGGGGCTGGGCGCCACCCTGGTGGACATCGACCTGCCCCACGTGCACCTGTCCGTGCCGGCCTACTACGTGGTGGCGCCGGCCGAATGCTCCTCCAACCTGTCGCGCTATGACGGCGTGCGCTTCGGCTACCGCTGCCAGGATCCGCAGAACCTGCTGGACCTGTACACCCGCTCGCGCGGCGAGGCCTTCGGCGAGGAGGTGAAGCGGCGCATCATGGTCGGCACCTACGCCCTGTCGGCCGGCTACTACGACGCCTACTACCTCAAGGCGCAGAAGGTGCGCCGCCTGATCCGCGACGACTTCCTGGCCGCCTTCGAACAGGTGGACGTGCTCATGGGGCCCACCACGCCCACGCCGGCCTTCCGCCTGGGCGAGAAGGCGGCCGACCCCATCGGCATGTACCTGTCCGACATCTACACCATCGCCGTCAACCTGGCCGGGCTGCCGGCCCTGTCCATCCCCGCCGGGCAGGTGGACGGCCTGCCGGTGGGCCTGCAGATCATCGGCAACCACTGGGACGAGGCGCGCCTGCTCAACGTGGCGCACCGTTTCCAGCAGGAGACCGACTGGCACCGGGCCATCCCGGCCGACTACGCCTGAGGGGGATTGGAGATGGAATGGGAGACCGTCATCGGCCTGGAGATCCACGCCCAGCTGGCCACGCGCAGCAAGATCTTCTCCGGCGCGCCCACCGCCTACGGCGCCGAGCCCAACACCCAGGCCTGCGCCATCGACCTGGGCCTGCCCGGCGTGCTGCCCGTGCTCAACGCCGAGGCGGTGCGCATGGCCGTCAAGTTCGGCCTGGCCATCGAGGCGGAGCTGGGGCGGCGCTCGGTGTTCGCGCGCAAGAACTACTTCTACCCCGACCTGCCCAAGGGCTACCAGATCAGCCAGTACGAGCTGCCCATCGTCGGCCTGGGCCACGTGGACATCGAGCTGCCCGACGGGCAGACCAAGCGCATCGGCGTCACCCGCGCCCACCTGGAGGAGGACGCTGGCAAGTCGCTGCACGAGGACTTCGCCGGCATGACCGGCATCGACCTCAACCGCGCCGGCACGCCGCTGCTGGAGATCGTCTCCGAGCCGAACCTGCGCTCGCCGCAGGAGGCGGTGGCCTACATGCGCAAGATCCACGCCCTGGTGCGCTACCTGGGCATCTGCGACGGCAACATGCAGGAGGGCTCCTTCCGTTGCGACGCCAACGTGTCGGTGCGGCCCAGGGGCTCGCACGAGTTCGGCACGCGCACGGAGATCAAGAA